>NZ_DAIRTR010000169.1:0-5345 GCF_036803785.1 Pelomicrobium sp.
TGCGACTCGTGACAAAAGACGCCGGTACGCAGGAGAGCGCGGCTCGCCCCGCGGCACGTCAGCGCCGGCGGCGGATGCGGTCGATGAGGGCGGTGGTGGAGCGCTGGAAGCGAAATGGGAGGGAGACCACTTGCCCGCCCCAGCCCAGCACTTCCCGGGCCCCGACGATGCCCTCCACCGGCCAGTCGCCCCCCTTCACCAGCACCTCAGGCCGCAGTCGCAGGATCAGGCCAAGGGGCGTATCCTCGTCGAACCAGGTGACCAAGTCCACGCAACCCAGGGCGGCGATTACCGCCATGCGGTCTTCCAGCGGGTTGATGGGACGATCGTCCCCCTTGCCCAGGCGCCGCACCGATGCGTCCGTGTTCAAGGCGACGAGGAGGCTTGCGCCCAAGGACTTGGCTTCGGCCAGGTAGGTGACATGGCCCCGATGCAGCAAGTCGAAGCACCCGTTGGTGAACACCAGCGGGCGGGGGATCGTGGCAAGCCGGGAAGAAAGCTCCTCCGGTCGGCAGATCTTGGCTTCGAAGCTAGGGGAAGAAGGGGCGGCGGACATGGGGGCCGCAGCGCGCGTGCGCGGAATCAGTCCAGGTACTCGAATACCTTGACCACCTTCCGCACGCCTCCGGTCGTACGGGCGATCTCCACCGCCTTTTCCGCCTCTTTCCGGGTGACCAGGCCCATGAGATAGACCACCCCGTTTTCGGTGGTGACGTTCACGTGCAGGGGATTGAACACTCCGTTGTCCACGAAGCGGGCCTTGACCTTGGAGGTAATGTAGGCATCGTTCGAGCGGGAGGCGAAGGAGCTCGGGTTGGCGATGGCAATTTCGTTAGTGATCGCACGCACGTTTTCCACCCCGCGCACGAGGTTCTCGATTTCCTGGCGCAGCTCCTCCGTCGGCGCTTCCCCCGTGAGCAGGACGTGGCGGTTGAAGCTAGTCACGCTGACGTGCACTCGGTTGCCGAACTTCTGGCTGATGCGGTTGGCGGCCTTGAGTTCGATGGCCTGGTCTTCGACCTGCACGCCGGTCGTGCGCCGGTCCACGGCCGAATAGGCGGCGACACCTGCGCCGGTGGCGATCACTGCCGGCGCGCAAGCCGAAACCAGGGGCAGGACAAGGGCGACGAGGATGAGATTTTTGTGCATTGGTCACTCCACTCCCAGTAAAAGACAATCGATGGCATCGCACAGGCAATGCAGCACCAGGATGTGAACTTCCTGGATACGGGCGGTGCTCTGGCTCGGAACGCAAAGGTGGATGTCGGAAGGGCGCAGAAGTTCCGCCATCTTGCCTCCGGCGCGGCCGGTGAGGGCCACCACGTCCATGTTCCGCTCGTGGGCGGCTTTGACCGCCTCGATCACGTTGGGCGAATTGCCGCTGGTGGAGATGGCGAGCAGGATGTCACCCGCCCGCCCAAGGGCGCGCACCTGCTTCGAGAACACCTCGACGAAGGCGTAATCGTTGGCGATCGAGGTGAGGGTGGAAGAATCGGTGGTGAGGGCCACTGCAGCGAGCGCCGGTCGCTCCCGTTCGAAGCGGTTGATCAGCTCCGCGGAGAAGTGCTGGGCGTCGGCCGCCGAACCGCCATTGCCGCAGGCGAGGATTTTGCCGTCCCGGGTCAGGCACTGGGCCATGCGCTCGGCGGCGGTGGCGAGGGGGGTCGCCAGCGCCTGCACGGCTTCCAGCTTGAGCCGGGCGCTCTCGGTGAAGTGGCGGTGGATGCGTTCGATCAGGTCCATGGGGGCTAGCTCACCGAAAACAAAGGTAATGTCGACTGCAGGCGAGACGGTGGCCTGGGAGGCGCTCCGTCACTCGCCGTCGAAGGCTGCTCGTATCCATTGGGGCTCTCCTTGGCCGTCCATCAGCACCGCGTCGAAGCGGCAGGCGGGCGCTTGCGGGAAGCGCGTCAAGTAATGGCGCGCCGCTCGCACGAGCTTTCCGCGCTTGCGCCGGTCGATGCTGGCTGCCGCCCCGCCGTAGCCCGGCCGGGCGCGCATGCGCACTTCCACGAAGACGAGCTGAGTACCCTCGCGCATGACGAGATCGATCTCGCCGAAGCGGCAGCGGTAATTGCACTCCACTAGGGTGAGCCCCTGGCCCTCGAGCCAATGGGCGGCGCGGCGCTCGGCCTCCCGACCACGGTGGGGACTCACGGCAGCCTCCGCAGTACCCGTACCTGGCCGCCAACGAACTGGGCGGGTAGTAGCAGGCGCTCGAACTGACGTTCCTCGTTGAGCCGCAACTCGCCGCACATCCCGGGAAGGCTCAAGCTCCCCGGTGGGGGAAGGCGGGCGATTTCCAGCGACAGCCGATAGGCGTCGATTCCCAAGGCGTAGAGCCGCTCCAGATCCACGCTGACCGGGGGATGGGGACGGGGATAGGCCATGATTCGGGGATCCTCGGGCGTGAGCAGCCAGGGCATGTCCACGAATCGCACGCCGTTCAAGTCGAAGTTGCCTACCGGATCGTGGGGGCGGGCGTAGACCAGGGAGGTGGCAAACACCGGCATGGCCGGGTCCAGATAAGGGCGGATCAGGCGGGCTTTGTCGTGCTCCAGGGCAAGAAAGACGATGCCATCGGGAGAGGCGGCGTGGCGGCGCAGCGCGGCCCAGGCTTCGGGGCCGCCGGACAGCGGGAAGAACTCGCCCGCTACTGAGCCGCCCGCGGCGAGCCAGGCCCGCACAAAGGCCTCGTGTACGCGGCGGGCCAGTCCCGTGTCGCCGCCGATCACGAAGGCCCTGGAGCGCTCCGGCGTAAAGGCGAGCTGGACCACTTGCCGGGCCTCGCTCTCCACATTGAGCCCGAAGAAATAAAGCTCCCGGGGCAGAGGAACGCCGGGCGCATCGATGGTGTTGAGCGCCAGCGTGGGCACGCTCACCAGGCCGCTGGCCGCGAGCGTTCCGACCCCGTCCCGGGTGAGGGGACCCACCACCGTTGCTGCGCCGTTGCGCACCGCGTCCTCGTAGGCGGTGAGGATGCTGCCGCTGTCCGCCTGGGTAGGGTACACGCGCACGGGAAAGGCCGCCTTCTTGTCGCTTTCCGCCGCCACCAGGAAACCCAGACGCACCATTTCCGCTGCCGGGGCGAAGTCGGCGGACTTGAGGGGCAGCAGCAGTGCCACATGGGCGGCCGTGCCCCAAACGCCTGCTTGACCGCTGCCGTCGGTGCCCGCCTCGGCCTGTAGGAGGGGGGTGTTCCGGGACGACGTGTCCCCAAAGGGGTGCTGTTCGTTGGCGGGGGCCGCGGGGTTGCCGTATAGTCCGAGGACGAGCGCAGCAAGGAGCAGGAACAGACGTTGCATTCGAAGGACGCCGGGCCCGCGAAAGGCACATTATATGTGGTGGCCACCCCCGTGGGAAATCTCCGCGACCTGAGCTTTCGGGCGCTCGACGTGTTGACCGCGGTGGAGAAGGTGGCCGCCGAAGACACGCGGGTGACCGCTCGGCTGCTCGCCCATTACGGCCTGTCGAAGCACCTGCTCCCGCTTCACGAGCACAACGAGCGGCGGGTCACGCACACGGTCTTGCGCCTACTCGAGGCCGGCCAGTCGGTGGCCCTGGTGAGCGACGCGGGAACGCCCGCCGTGAGCGATCCGGGCGCACACCTGGTGGCGCAAGCGCGCCGCAGGGGTTATCCGGTGGTTCCCGTGCCGGGCGCGAACGCCGCCCTATGCGCCCTTTCCGCCGCCGGCCTCCCCGATGGGCCCTTCCTCTTGTACGGATTTCTTCCCGCTCGGCCCAAGGCGCGCTACGAAGCCCTCGCCGCCCTGGCGGCGCTTCCTTTTGCCATCGTGTTTTACGAGGCGCCCCACCGCATCGTGGCGAGCCTACGGGCGATCGGGGAGGTCCTGGGCCAGGCGCGCCCCATCACGTTGGCCAAGGAGCTCACCAAAGTCCATGAAACGTTTTGCGAAGGCAGCGCAGAAGAGCTTGCGGCGTGGCTTGAGGCCGATTCCTCCCGCTTGCGGGGGGAGTTCGTCCTCATCGTCCACGGGCGCCCACCCCAAGCGCAGCCCTCTATCCCCCTGGATGCTGCGCGCCTCCTGGCGGCGCTCGTGGAGGAGCTGCCTTTGAGCCGGGCGGCCGCAGTGGTGGCCAAATTGACAGGGGGCGACCGGCAGAGCCTGTACGCCCAGGCAAGAGCCATGAAGCGGCGGGGGGAAGAAGGGTAGTGGCAAGCGGCTGGTGGCCGGCCCTCGATCCCACGCCGTAGTATAATGACGGCGTCCTGCCCTTCGAGCGGCCCGTGGATCGCCTGACCCTCACCCGCCCCGACGACTGGCACTTGCATTTGCGCGATGGGCCGGTGCTCGTGGCGGTGCTACCCCACACCGTGCGCCGCTTCGCCCGCGCCATCGTGATGCCCAACCTGCAGCCCCCGGTCACCACGGCGGCCCAAGCGATTGCCTATCGGGCGCGGATCCTAGCGGCCTGCCCCCCGGGGGTCGATTTCACCCCCCTCATGACCCTCTACCTCACTGAGGCCACTCGCGCCTCGGACATCCGGGAGGCCCGGGAAAGCGGCGTGGTCTACGCGGTGAAGCTCTATCCCGCCGGCGCCACCACCCACTCGGAAGCGGGGGTGAGGGACGTGCGCCGCTGCGAGGAGGCCCTGGAGGAAATGGCTCGCCTGGGCATGCCGTTGCTGGTGCACGGGGAAGTCACAGATCCGGCGGTGGACGTGTTTGACCGGGAAGCGGTTTTTATCGATCGGGTACTCGCGCCCCTGGTGGAACGCCATCCCCGGCTTAAGGTGGTGTTGGAGCACATCACCACGGAGGAGGCGGTGCGCTTCGTGCGCGAGGCCCCTCCCCGGGTGGCCGCCACCATCACGGCCCACCACTTACTCTTGAATCGCAACCGGCTGTTCGAAGGGGGCCTGAGGCCCCACCACTATTGCTTGCCAGTGTTGAAGCGAGAACGTCACCGGCAGGCGCTCATCGCCGCCGCCACGAGCGGGGAGCCCAAGTTCTTTCTCGGCACCGACAGCGCTCCCCATTCCCGCCGAGCCAAGGAAGCCGCCTGCGGCTGCGCTGGGATCTACACGGCCCACGCCGCCCTGGAGCTTTACGCGGAAGTGTTCGAGGCAGCAGGGGCGCTGGAGAAGCTGGAGGCCTTCGCCAGTTTCCACGGCAGCGCCTTCTACGGGCTGGCCAGAAACCGCGGCACCCTCACTTTGCGCCGGGAGCCCTGGACGGTGCCCGAAGCTTACCCCTTGGATGACGACGTCCTCATCCCCTTGCGGGCCGGCGAGCGGATCGGCTGGCGTATCGCCGATTGAGCCGGCGTCGGGCCCGCCGTTCGGCGGACCCGACGTACCCGAATTATGGGAAGGCAGGGAA
>NZ_DAIRTR010000170.1:0-5337 GCF_036803785.1 Pelomicrobium sp.
CTTCAGGAAAGCGCGATCCTTCCTCTGCCTCCCTGAACCCCTGGAGCGATAATTTACATTTTTTCCACCGCTACAGCAGTCGCCTCGCCGCCGCCGATGCACAAGGCGGCGATGCCCCGCTTCAGGCCGTACTTCTCCAGGGCGTGGAGCAGGGTTACCAGGATGCGGGCGCCCGAGGCCCCGATAGGGTGGCCCAGGGCGCAAGCACCTCCGTGCACGTTCACCTTCTCGTGGGGAAGCTTGAGCTCCTCCATGGCTGCCATGGTGACTACGGCAAAGGCCTCGTTGATCTCGTACAGATCCACGTCTCGCTCGCTCCAGCCCATCTGTTCGTGGAGCTTGCGGATCGCCCCCACCGGGGCGGTGGTGAACCAGGCCGGTTCTTGCGCATGGGTAGCGTGTCCCCGGAGAAGGGCGAGGGGTCTGAGTCCCCGCTTTTGCGCCTCGGCCAGCCGCATCAGCACCAGCGCCGCGGCGCCGTCCGAGATGGAGCTGGCGTTGGCGGGGGTTACCGTACCGTCCTTCTTGAACGCGGGCTTGAGGGTCGGGATCTTGTCGGGGCTTGCCTTGCGAGGTTGCTCGTCCTGGGCGACCACCCGTTCTCCGTCCCGGGTTTTCACCGTCACCGGCACGATCTCCCGGGCGAAGGTGCCGTCCTGGGTGGCTGTCTGGGCGCGGGTCAGGGAGGCGAGGGCGAAGCGGTCCTGGGCCTCCCGGGAGAAGCGGTAGCGGGCGGCGCATTCCTCGGCGAAGCTGCCCATCAGGCGCCCCTTGTCGTAGGCGTCCTCCAGTCCGTCGAGGAGCATATGGTCCTTCAGTTCTCCATGGCCGAGGCGGTAGCCGCCCCGGGCCCGCGTCAATAGATAAGGAGCGTTGCTCATGCTCTCCATGCCGCCGGCGACCATTACCCGGTTGGTTCCCGCCCGCAGCAAGTCGTGGGCCAGCATCACTGCCTTCATGCCCGAGCCGCACATCTTGTTGATGGTGGTGCAGCCGGCGGAAAGTGCGAGCCCCGCCCCGAGGGCTGCCTGGCGCGCGGGCGCTTGACCCTGCCCGGCGCAGAGCACGTTGCCCAGGATGACTTCCTCCACCTCCTCGGGAGCGAGGCCCGAGCGCTCCACCGCTGCCCGCACGGCGGCTGCGCCCAACTCGTGGGCGGCGAGCGGACTTAAGTCCCCGAGCAGCCCGCCCAGCGGGGTGCGAGCGGCAGAGACGATGACAACGGGATCTTCTACCATGGCGACACCTTTGCTCAATCCATGGAGCGGGCGCTTGCGTGATCGCGACCGCTTTCTTTAACCGTGCACCTGTGGCTTACCCCGGATCGTCACGCGGGTGCCGAGCACGATGGCGCACAGCCGCCGCGTCCCGTCCTTAACCCCTGTCACGTCGGCCTGGGATCCCACCAGGGACCGGCCGGCCTTGATCACCCGGCCCCGGACGATCAAACCACTGGCCGTCGCCCGGCGCGAGGAGATTCACCTTGTATTCCACGGTGCAGTGAGCACCCCGGCATCGGCTGGCATCAGGATGCAGGCTGCGTAGCCGCTGGCCGAATCGCCCAGCATACCCATGAGGCTTCCGTGGAAGTCGCCGTGCTGTTGGGTGAGCTGCAGGGAAACGAGGCCAGACCTCGCAATGGACGGGTTTCACCTCGGCGAGGATGGCGCCGAGAGGGCCCACGATCCCTTGACGGGCGAAGCTCGCCCGCACCCGTTCCGCGTATGCGGGGTCGGGGGCGGTAGATGCTGTTGTCGCTTCGCGGATCGCCAATGTCTCCGCTGCACCTCGGTGGCTCAGGGGCCGGATGGGACGGCTACGCCAAGACCCTCTCCTAGCCTCTCCTCCAAAATCCGGCGGCATTGCCTTTGGAACGTTTCAATCTCCGCCAGCATGGCGTCAATGTCCTGGCGCTGCTGCTGTAGCGCCGTTTTCCGCTTGTCCAGAATGACCAGGAACTGCTGGAGCTGGGCGGTTTCGTCCCGAGCGTCGTACAGGTCGAAGAGCTCTTTGATCTCGCTCAAGGAAAAGCCCAGGCGCTTGCCCCGCAGAGTGAGCTTGAGGCGCACCCGGTCCCGGTGGGAATAGATCCGGTGCCGCCCTTCCCGGGCGGGACGCAGCAGCCCCTGGTCTTCGTAAAAGCGGATGGTGCGGGTGGTCACGCCGAACTCTCGAGCCAGCTCGGTGATGGTATAGGTGGCACCTGTCATTGTGTATTGCAGCATGACCCCGTAGAATAGGATTCACTATACTTCCATCTTACGTAAACGTAAAGTCAAAAACCCGCGCACCACGAAGTACGATGCCCGCCCCCGCCGACCCAGTTTCCGTCCCCTCCAACGTTGCCTCGGAAGCGACGACGTCCCCCCTCCATTACCCGTTCGGCCCGCAGGTGCCCGAACCCGGGGAACTCCTGGAAGTGACCGACGGCGTGGGCTGGGTGCGCATGCCGCTGCCCTTTGCCTTGGACCACATCAACCTCTGGGTGCTGCGGGACGGTGACGGGTGGACGGTGGTGGACTGTGGCTACGCGGGGGAGGCTTCCCGGGCGGCGTGGGAGCGCCTGCTGGCCGGCCCGCTGGCCGGGCGGCCGATTCGCCGAGTCATCGTGACCCACTATCACCCGGACCATGTGGGGCTCGCCCATTGGCTCACCCGGCGCTTCGGGGCCGAGCTGTGGATGACCCAAGGGGAATACCTGACCGCCCATGCCGTATGGGACGGCTGGGCCGGCTTCGGCAAGGAACCCCTGATGGACCTCTACCGGCGCCACGGCCTAGACGAGGCGCGGCTAGCGCACTTGAGCCTCAAAGGGGAAACGTACCGGCGGGGGGTACCGCAGCTACCCACCCGCTACCGGCGCATTCTGGACGCAGAGACCATCCCCATCGACGGGCGGGTGTGGACCGTGCGGGTAGGCTATGGCCACGCGCCCGAGCACGCCGCCCTTCACTGTGAGGCCTTGGGGCTCTTGATTTCCGGTGACATGGTGCTCCCGCGCATTTCCACCAACGTGAGCGTGTGGAGCGCCGAGCCGGAAGCAGACCCCTTGGGGCTGTATTTGAGCTCCCTGGACCGTTACCGGCGCTTGCCCGAGGATACCCGGGTGCTGCCCTCCCACGGGCTGGTCTTCACAGGACTGCGAGCTCGCATCGATGCGCTGCGCCGGCATCACGCCGAGCGGCTGGAAATCTTGCGGGCCGCCTGCGTCCAGCCCCGCACGGCGGCGGAAGTGATGCCGGAGCTGTTCAGGCGTTCCCTCGATGCCCATCAGTTGTTCTTCGCCTTGGGGGAGACCCTCGCCCACATGAACTATCTTTGGCGCCGAGGCCGGCTCGAACGCCTGGAGGCGAATGGCGTGTACCGCTTTCGCACCCTGGCGCATCCCCGCTTCATGGAAGCGCCTGCTGGGTTGGACTAGACTTGTCTTTGATCAGCCGCGACAGGAGAAGGGCCGTGAGCAGCATAGCCCCCGAGCCGCCGAAGGCCGAAATCCCCGATCCCGTGGAGCTCGCCCGCCACTTGAGCGAAATTGCCCAGCGCTCAAGCAAGGTGCTTTCCGATTTCATCGCCCGGCAGGCGGTGCAGGGGCAGTTCGGGCTCGCCGACGAGCTGGGCATCGCCAAGGCATTCATGGACATGGCCGCGAAGCTGATGCTGGATCCCATCAAGCTTGCCCAAGCCCAGGTGAATCTGTGGCAGGACTACATGGCCCTGTGGCAGAACAGTTTTCTAAAAATGCTGGGCCACGAGGTTCCGCCGGTGGCCGCGCCTGCTAAAGGGGACAAGCGCTTTCAGCACGAGGCGTGGGAAGACCACTTCCTGTTCGACTACATCAAGCAGTCCTACCTGATTGCCGCTCGTCACCTGCACAACGTGGTGGGAAGCGTGGAGGGGCTGGACGAGCAGACGGCGAAGAAGATCAGTTTCTACACCCGCCAGTATATCGACGCCCTGTCGCCCAGCAACTTCGTTCTCACCAATCCGGAAGTGTTCGACGAGACGGTGAAAAGCGGCGGCCAGAACCTGCTCAAGGGGCTGTCCAACTTGCTGGAGGATCTGGAGCGGGGCAACGGGCAGTTGCGCATCAAGATGACCGACCCGGAGGCCTTCAAGCTGGGGGTGAACATCGCCACGACACCAGGGAAGGTAATCTACCAGAACGACCTGATGCAGCTCCTGCAGTACCAGCCGGCCACGGAGACCGTGTTCAAGCGCCCGCTGCTCATCATCCCGCCCTGGATCAACAAGTACTACATCCTGGACTTGCGAGAGAAGAATTCCTTCATCAAGTGGGCGGTGGAACAGGGCCATACGGTGTTCGTCATCTCCTGGGTTAACCCGGACGCCGAGCACGCCAGAAAAACCTTCGACGACTACCTGCGGGAAGGCCCCCTGGCAGCCCTGGAAGCTATCGAGCAGGCGACCGGCGAAAAGGAGGTGAACGCCATCGGCTACTGCCTCGGCGGGACGCTGCTCGCTTGCACCCTGGCGTACCTCGCGGCCAAGCGCCAGGCCTCCCGCATCGCTAGCGCCACCTTCTTCACCACCATGATCGACTTCTCCGAGCCGGGGGAGCTCGAGGTGTTCATCGACGAGGAGCAGATCGCCGCCCTGGAGCGGCGCATGCGGGAGCGCGGCTACCTGGAGGGCCACGAGATGGCCACTACCTTCAACATGCTGCGCGCGAACGACCTGATCTGGTCCTTCGTGGTGAACAACTACCTCCTGGGCAAAGACCCCTTCCCCTTCGATCTGCTCTACTGGAACTCGGATTCCACCCGCATGCCGGCGGCCATGCACAGCTTCTACCTGCGCAACATGTATCAGCGCAATCTGCTCAAGGAGCCGGGCGGCATCCAGCTCGCGGGTGTGCCCATCGACGTGTCCAAGGTCAAGACCCCGGCGTTCTTCGTCTCCACGGTGGAGGACCACATCGCGCCCTGGAGGTCCACCTACGCCGGAGCGCGGCTGCTCTCCGGCCCGGTCACCTTCGTCTTGGGGGGCTCGGGCCACATCGCCGGGGTGATCAATCCCCCCGCGGCGGGCAAATACGGCTATTGGGTGAACGATCGGCTGGCGCCAGATCCGGACACCTGGTTCCAGGAGGCCCGGCACCAGGCGGGCTCCTGGTGGACCTATTGGGCGGCGTGGGTGGAGCCCTTCGGAAAGGAGCGGGTGACGGCCCGGATTCCGGGAGCAGGCAAGCTCAAGCCCATCGAAGAGGCCCCCGGCTCCTATGTTCGAGTGAGGACCGACGAGGAGAAGGAGTAGGCGGAAAAAGCAACGCCCGCGCTCGCCTTGGCTCGGCTGTGCGCACGAAGTCGGGAGAAGGCG
>NZ_DAIRTR010000171.1:0-5322 GCF_036803785.1 Pelomicrobium sp.
GGGTGGTGGGCGTGGGGCGGGGTCGCGCCAACCTGGAGCAGGCCCTTCTGATGGGCGTGGTGGACGAAACGGCCGCGTCTCTGGAGGCGGCACTGCCCGGCGCTGATCTGGTGCTGCTGGCGGCGCCGGTCGGCCAGAATGCGCGCCTCATGGCCCAGCTCGCGGGCAGGCTCGACGAGCGTACGCTCGTGACGGACGCGGGCAGCACCAAGCAGGACGTGGTGGCGATCGCCCGCAAGCGCCTAGGCCATCACTTGCCCCGCTTCGTTCCTGCCCATCCCATCGCCGGGGCGGAGAAGAGCGGCGCGGGCGCGGCCAGCGCGGCCCTCTACCAGGACCGCACCGTAGTGCTCACGCCCCTGCCGGAGACCGACCCCCGAGCCCGGGACACCGTTCGCGCTCTGTGGCAAGCGTGTGGGGCACGGGTGGTGGAGATGGCCCCGGAGCGCCACGACCGGATCCTCGCTGCCGTGAGTCATCTTCCCCATCTGCTCGCCTTCACCTTGATGGACCTCATCGCGGGCGAGCCCGAGGACGAGACCCTGTTGCGCTTTGCCGGCCCGGGCTTCCGGGACGTGACCCGCATCGCCGCCAGCTCGCCGGAGATGTGGCGGGACGTATGCCTTGCCAATCGGGCGGCTTTGCTCGAGCTAATCGACGCCTACCAGGCCAGGCTCGATGAGGTGCGGGGCCGGCTCGCCCGGGAAGACGGGGAAGGTCTCGAGCGGCTATTCACCCGGGCCCGGAAGGCGCGCCAACGACTAGACGAGGAACCATGAGTACCCTCTATCGCGTCAAGCCCGGCGGTACGGTGCGGGGCAGGTTGCGGGTACCGGGGGACAAGTCGATTTCCCACCGGGCCATCATGCTGGGCTCCATCGCCGAAGGCACCACCCGGATCACGGGCTTCCTGGAAGGTGAAGACGCTCTGGCCACCATGAACATCTTCCGAGCCATGGGCGTGCCCATCGAGGGCCCGGTGCAAGGCCGCGTCACGGTCCATGGCGTGGGTTCGAGGGGACTACGGGCGCCGACCCGGGAGCTCGATTGCGGCAACTCTGGCACCTCCATGCGCCTGCTGGCGGGGCTGCTGGCAGGTCAGCCGTTCACCTCCGTACTCACCGGGGACGCGTCCCTGCGGCGGCGTCCCATGCGGCGCGTGACCGAGCCCCTGGCACGCATGGGAGCCCGCATCGAAACGGCTCCCGAGGGCCGACCGCCCCTCACGGTCTACGGTACGACGCGGCTTAAAGGGGTAGAGCACACCCTGCGGGTGGCGAGTGCCCAGGTGAAATCGGCCCTTCTGCTGGCGGGCCTCTATGCCAGCGGGCGCACCTGTGTGACCGAGCCGGCGCCCACTCGGGACCATACCGAACGGATGTTGCGCGCCTTTGGCTACCCGGTGCTCTCCTCCGGCTCCACCGTGTGCGTGGAGGGGGGCGGGCGGCTCGCTGCGTGCGAGATTGAGGTGCCCGCGGACATTTCCTCCGCCGCCTTTTTCCTGGTGGCGGGAAGCATCGCGCCGGGATCCGATCTCACCCTCACCCACGTGGGGATCAATCCGTCGCGCATCGGCGTGCTGGAAATCTTGAAGCGCATGGGCGCCGACATTACGCTCATGAACCCCCGGCAGGTGGGGGGAGAGCCGGTGGCCGATCTGCGGGTGCGGCACGCGCCGCTCAAGGGCGTGGAGGTACCGCCCGAGCTGGTCCCCCTCGCCATCGACGAGTTCCCGGTGCTGTTTGTCGCTGCAGCCTGCGCGGAGGGCGAGACGGTAGTGACGGGCGCCGAAGAGCTGCGGGTGAAGGAAAGCGACCGCATCGCCGTGATGGCCCAAGGGCTGCGCCGCCTGGGGGTAGAGGCTCAGCCGATGCCCGATGGCATGCGCATCCGGGGCGGCGCCTACGGAGGAGGGGTGGTGGACAGCCATGGCGACCACCGGGTGGCCATGGCCTTCGCCGTAGCGGCGCTACGGGCCAGCGGGCCCATTGAGATCCTGGATTGCGCCAACGTGGCCACCTCCTTCCCGGGATTCGTTCTTGCCGCCCGCAGCGTGGGCCTGGACATCGAAGAGCATGCGGGGGAGGGCCAGCCCCGGGGTGAGACGTGACCGACAGGAGCCTCGAAGAAAGCCCGCCGGTCATCGCCATCGATGGGCCTGCTGCCTCGGGCAAAGGAACCGTGGCCCAGGAGGTGGCTCGGGTCCTTGGCTTTCACTATCTGGACAGCGGCGCCCTCTACCGTCTGGTCGCCCTGACGGCTCAGCGCCGGGGTATCGAGCTTTCCGACGCACAGGCGCTGGCGGCCCTGGCCCGGGGACTTGAGGCCACCTTCGACGGCGACCAGGTGATCCTGGAAGGAGAGCGGGTGACCGACACCATCCGCAGCGAAGCAGTGTCCCAGGCCGCCTCCCGGGTGGCCGCCCTGGCACCGGTGCGGGCTGCCCTTCTTGCCCGCCAACGGGCTTTTCGGCGGCCGCCGGGACTCGTGGCCGAGGGGCGGGACATGGGCACCCAGGTCTTTCCTGACGCGCGGCTTAAGATCTTTCTCACCGCCAGCGCTGAGGAAAGGGCGCGGCGCCGTTATAAGCAGTTGATGGACAAAGGAATGCGTGTTAGCATGAGCGATCTTATTCGGGAGATTGCCGAGCGCGACCGCCAGGACCGCGAACGGGCCGTAGCCCCCTTGAAACAGGCCGAGGACGCAGTCCTGATCGATACCACCTCGCTCAGCGTCGAGGACGTCGTGCGGGCGGTGGTGGAGCGCTATCGCTCCCGGGCATCGTAGGGTTGTCACCGGAATTCTTTGCCGGCACGGTGTCGCATGGGCCGCCGGCGCGGAACGCAAGTGACTGTTTATCAACTTATCCCGCTTGAACATCCGGGCGGGTTTTTTATCGGACTCTTTTGATGATGGCTAACGTTTCCCCTGCATCCCAGACCGGCGAGACTTTTGCGGCCCTGTTCGAGGAAAGCTTGGCGCGCAAGGAAATGCGCGTGGGCGAGGTGATCACCGCGGAAGTCGTGCGGGTCGATCCCAACTATGTGGTAGTCAATGCAGGGCTCAAGTCGGAAAGCCTCATTCCCATCGACGAGTTTCGTAACGACCGGGGCGAGATCGAAGTCAAGCCGGGCGACTTCGTCAGCGTGGCCATCGAGGCGCTGGAGGATGGCTACGGCGAGACCCGGCTTTCCCGGGAGCGGGCCAAGCGTCTGGCCGCTTGGCATGACCTGGAGCAGGCAATGGAAAAAGGCGAGTTGGTCAAAGGGGTGGTGGCCGGCAAGGTGAAGGGCGGCCTCACCGTCATGATCAACGGCATCCGCGCCTTCCTTCCCGGCTCCCTGGTGGACATCCGACCGATGAAGGACACCTCCCCCCTCGAGGGCAAAGAGCTGGAGTTCAAAGTCATCAAGCTCGACCGCAAGCGCAACAACGTGGTGGTGTCGCGCCGGGCGGTGCTGGAGCAGACCCTGGGGGCCGAACGCCAAGCCCTGCTCGAGAGCCTGAAGGAAGGGGCGGTGGTGAAAGGCATCGTCAAGAACATTACCGACTACGGGGCCTTCGTGGACCTGGGCGGTATCGATGGCCTGCTGCACATCACCGATTTGGCATGGCGCCGGGTGAAGCATCCCTCCGAGGTGCTTTCGGTGGGCGAGGAGGTGACCGCCAAGGTGCTCAAGTTCGACCAGGAGAAGAACCGGGTTTCCTTGGGTCTCAAGCAACTGGGCGAAGACCCCTGGGTTGGCATCTCCCGCCGCTATCCCCAGGGCACGCGCCTCTTCGGCAAGGTCACCAATATCACCGATTACGGCGCCTTCGTCGAGATCGAGGAGGGCATCGAGGGGCTCGTGCACGTGTCCGAAATGGACTGGACCAACAAGAACATCCACCCGTCCAAGGTGGTGCAGGTGGGCGACGAGGTGGAGGTCATGATCCTGGAGATCGATGAAGAGCGCCGGCGCATCTCCCTGGGAATGAAGCAGTGCATGCCCAACCCGTGGGAAGAATTCGCCATGAACTTCAAGAAAGGCGACCGGGTGAAGGGGCAGATCAAGTCCATCACCGACTTCGGCATCTTCATCGGGCTTCCCGGCGGCATCGATGGCTTGGTGCATCTGTCCGACCTGTCCTGGAGCACGCCGGGCGAGGAGGCAGTGCGCCAGTACAAGAAGGGCGACGAGGTGGAAGCCGTGGTGCTTGCCATCGACGTTGAGCGGGAGCGCATCTCCCTGGGCATCAAACAGCTCGAGGGCGATCCCTTCACGGCTTACGTGGCCAAGCACGACAAGAACTCCATCGTCTCCGGCACAGTCAAGTCGATCGACGCCAAGGGCGCCGTGATCCAGCTCGACAACGACGTGGAAGGCTATCTGCGGGCGTCGGAGGTGTCCCGCGACCGGGTCGAGGACATCCGCACGCGCCTTAAAGAGGGCGACACCGTCGAGGCGATGATCATCAACGTGGATCGCAAGAACCGCACCATCAACCTGTCCATCAAGGCCAAGGACCTGGCCGAGCAGAACGAGGCGCTGCAGAAGATGGCGGCCGAAAGCGCCTCCGGTGCGGGCACCACCAATCTGGGAGCGCTGCTCAAGGCCAAGCTGGACGGGAAAAACACCGAAGAATAAGGGCCTCACCATGACCAAGTCTGAACTGATCGCGCGGCTGGCGGCGCGCCATCCTCAGTTGGTGGCAAAGGACGCGGAGCTGGCGGTGAAAATGATCCTGGACGCGATGGCTTCCAGCCTGGCCAAGGGGGAGCGCATCGAGATCCGTGGATTCGGCAGCTTTGGTCTCAACTACCGCCCGCCGCGCATCGGACGCAACCCCAAGTCCGGTGAGAAAGTGGAGGTGCCGGAGAAGTACGTTCCCCACTTCAAGGCCGGCAAGGAACTGCGGGAGCGGGTGGACTATAACAGCAAGAAACAGTCCTCGTCCTGAGCCCAGGGAGCCGGCCCGGGGCGAGCCTCGCCCGACAGCGCCCTGAGCGGCGCGGCAGTGGGGGTTCCGACGCCCGGCGGGCTGCCGGGGCATCCCAGCCTCACGAGGGTACTTCCGCCGGCGATTCGCCTATGCGCATTTTCACTTGGATCGTTCGCATCGCCCTGTTTCTTCTGCTGCTGACCTTCGCGCTGAAGAACATGGACCCAGTGACGGTCCGCTACTACCTGGGCGTGGAGTGGCAGGCCCCTCTCGCCCTGGTAATCTTCGTCTTCTTCCTGGCCGGGTTGGTGCTGGGCGTTCTGGCCGGGTTCCTCGGGGAGCTGGGGCGGCGCCGCCGGCGCAGGACCCAGGCCCCTCCGGCCCCATCGCCCCCGGATC
>NZ_DAIRTR010000172.1:0-5293 GCF_036803785.1 Pelomicrobium sp.
AGGGTGGTCAGGGTCGCCGGGGGATGACGCAAGGTCTGATAGACCACGCAGTAGCGTTCGGTCAGGTGGAGGAGCTTGGCGAGTTGCTCGTCCGAGGCGTCGGTGTCCAGCTCGAAGGCGAGACGGATGGCGCGAAACCCCACGGGAGCGTCCTTGGCCACTCCCAGCGTGCCGCGGAAGTCCAGATCCCCTTCGGCGGTGACGGTGCCGCCCCGGACCTCCAGCCCGAGAGCGGTGGCCACCGCCTTCAAGGTCACTCCGGCGCAGGCCACCAGGGCCTCGAGCAACATGTCTCCCGAGCAGGCGGCCATGCCGTCTCCCCCCGTGGCTGGGTGTAGGCCCGCCTCCACCAGGCGCTTGCCCGTTTCCACCTTGCAGGCGATGGTTTCTTCGCCGAGGCGCCCCCGGGCCCGCAGGGTGACGAGGGCAGCTTCGGGCGTTTCCCGGTACTTGTCTTTGAGGGGCGCCTGCAGCGCCCGCAACTCGTCTGCGTTCATTTCGCTCCTTGCACCATTGACGCGCCTTCGATTTCGATTCACCCGCCGACGGGCACGAAGGCTCGCCCGTTCAGACCCGGCGAAACAGGAGGTCCCACACGCCGTGGCCCAGGCGCCGGCCCCTTTCCTCGAATTTGGTGGGGGGGCGGGAGGTCGGGCGCGGCGCGAAGCCGCGGCCTGCGGCGTTGGCGAGGCGCGGCTCCTCGGAAAGCACCGCCAGGATGTGCTCGGCGTAGTCCTGCCAGTCGGTGGCCACGTGCACGTAGCCCCCCGGCTTCAAGCGCTGGGCGAGCAGCGCCACGAAAGGCGGCTGGATCAGCCGTCGCTTGTGGTGCCGTTTCTTGGGCCAGGGGTCGGGGAAGAAGATATGCACCCCGTCTACGCTGTCCGGGGGGAGCATCCACTCCAGCACATCCACCGCGTCGTGCTGGATCACCCGCACGTTGGCGAGCCCCAGAGCCTCGATGCGGTTGAGCAGGCTTCCCACTCCGGGGGAATGCACCTCAATCGCCAGATAGTCCTTGTCCGGATTTTCCTGGGCGATGGCGGCGGTGGTCTCTCCCATGCCGAAGCCGATTTCCACGATCTTGGGGGCGGCTCGCCCGAACAGGACGGCCAGGTCTAGGTGCTCCCGGGCAAAGGGCACGCCGTATTTGGGCAGCAGGGTCGCGTGGGCCCGGGCTTGGGCTCGGGTCATGCGGCCCTGACGCAGAACATAGCTGCGGATCGAGCGCTCTGGCAAACGGTCCATGGCGATGTCCGATGGCGGCCTCAGGGCCGCGGCCCCGCACAGCGAACGCCCCGGGGTTCAAGCCGCTTTGTGCTGGGCGCTGGCGATGAGCCCCGTGGTGGGAGAGCTGGGGGTGGCGGAATAGAGCTTCTTAGGCATGCGGCCGGCCAGATAGGCGGCGCGGCCGGCTTCCACCGCCAGCTTCATCGCCCGGGCCATCAGCACCGGGTTCTTCGCCGCCGCGATGGCGGTGTTCATGAGCACCCCGTCGCAGCCCAGCTCCATGGCGATGGCCGCGTCGGAGGCCGTGCCGACTCCCGCGTCCACCAGGATCGGCACCTTGGCGTTCTCGATGATGATCGAGAGGTTCCAGGGATTGAGGATGCCCATGCCGGAGCCGATCAAGGAGGCGAGGGGCATTACGGCGCAGCAGCCGATCTCCTCCAGCTGCTTGGCGATGATGGGGTCGTCCGAGGTGTACACCATCACATCAAAGCCTTCCTTCACCAGGGTCTCGGCCGCCTTCAGCGTTTCCACCACGTTGGGGTAGAGGGTATGGGGATCCCCTAGCACTTCCAGCTTGACCAGCGTGTGGCCGTCGAGCAGCTCCCGCGCGAGCCGCAGGGTGCGCACCGCGTCCTCGGCGGTGTAGCAGCCGGCGGTGTTGGGCAGCAGGGTGTATTTGCTCGGCGGCAGGTAATCGAGCAGGTTCGGTTCGTGGGGATTCTGGCCGATGTTGGTGCGGCGGATCGCCACCGTCACGATCTGGGCGCCGCTCGCCTCGATGGCGGCGCGGGTCTCTTCGAAGTCCTTGTACTTGCCGGTCCCCACCAGGAGCCGGGACGAATAGGAGGTGCCTGCGATGACCAACGGATCCATGGGCGCGTCTCCGAACGGGGAGAAAAACAGAAACTCAACGATGACACGAGTCCGGACCGATGCCCTTGACCCGGGTCAACCGCCGCCGACCGCCACCACGATTTCCAGCCGATCGCCTTCCTGAAGACGCTCTTCCGGGAAGCGGCTGCGGGGCACGATCTCGCCGTTTTTCTCCAGGGCGATGCGCTTGCCGGCGAGCTGGAGCTCGTCGACGAGCTGGGCCACCGTGGTACCGACCGCGACCCGGCGGGGCTCCCCGTTCACCGTTAGCTCGATCATGGCGTGAAAGCGTCGAAGTGTCGAATTCGAAGCGGTTATCTTACCATCGGCGGCGCCTTGTCCCCAGCGCCCGCGGACGAATTTCAATTCCAGCGGGGAATGGGGTAGACTGTGCCCGCCCCAGGCGGGTGTAGTTCAATGGTAGAACATCAGCTTCCCAAGCTGAGAACGTGGGTTCGACCATCCGACGTCCGGTGGACGTCGGATGGGACGTCGGGCCCGGTGAGGGCCCGGCGGTCCCGAAGCCGCGGAAAGCGGCGAGGGATGCCTGGATCGCGGAGGCAACGCGATCCAGGCACATTCCCATCACCCGCTGGATTTTCGGCGGGGTGGAAAAGAGAGGAACATGACCATGTCGCCGGGCGGGTGTAGTTCAATGGTAGAACATCAGCTTCCCAAGCTGAGAACGTGGGTTCGATTCCCATCACCCGCTCCAATACGCTAGGCCCGATCCTGCGTAAAAGCCTTTTCATGCGGAAGGGACGTCCCGGGTAAGGCTCCCCCTCGGGTTTTAACGGACGCAGGCTCGGCAGGGCGTCGGTGGGAGGGATGGCTCTGCTTCCGTCTCTCCGTCCCGAGTCGCATCGGCGTAAGGGATGCTCGGCGGGCAAAGGCAAGGCGCGCCGGGCCATTTCCATCATCCGCTGTGATCCAAGGACGCTTTCGCTGCGGCCGTTCGAGCGCCCTTCAAAAAACAACGAAGCGCGCTTCTTCAAGCCCTTTCGTCCCCGTTCGCCTCTCGCAGGTCGTTGTCTTTTCGCCATTTCGTGTTGATGGCTGACAAGTGCGGGACAACGGCCTACTATCGGAAGGGACCATGGGTTCGCATCCCTAGGTTGAGCGAGAGTCCAAAAATGGCTGACAGCAGAAACCGCAACCCGGAAGATCTGGAGTTGCGCAGGCTTCTTCCCCGGTACGTCAAAGGACATCTGACCGGCCCGATGCGGGCGCGGGTGGAGGCGTATCTCGCCCGTTCCCCCGACGCGCGGGCGGAAGTGGAATGGCTGCGGCGGCGAGAACGGGAGGCGCAGGCGAGTCTTGGACCCCAGAGTCGGGACGCCGCCTTCGCCCGCTTCATGCAGCGGCTCGTGCCTTCCGCTCCGGTTCCCGTCCCGACGCTGCCTCCGCGGCGCCGCGGCCGGCCCCGCTGGCTCACCCCCATGTTCGGCATCGCGGTGACGGTGGCGGCAGTGGAGGCAGCCCTGATCGGGGTGCTGCTCCACGAACGGGAGGGGGCGCCCCCGGCGCAGGTGGGAGGCGCCCGCCTCACCGTGACCTTCCATCACGAGGCGACGGAAGGCCAGATCCGGGAGTTGCTCCAGAGCGTGGGGGCCACCATCGTCTCCGGTCCGGGCGCACGGGGCGCCTATACGCTGGATGTGGCCGCCGGTCAGGCCGAGGCCGCCTCCGCGCGCTTGGCGGAGCGCGCCGATCTGGTCCGCAGCGTCGGGCCGGCGAAGTAGTGCCCTTGCCCTGGGCGGCGGGATGCGCGCGGCGTGCGGGGGGCGCCGGCGGAGGCGCGGTGCGTGTCGCGTCTCCGGACGGGCCCGACCCAGTGGAGCAGGCCTTTAGAACCGTAACGGCGTGCCGTAGCCGGTGAGCTCCAGGTAGCCGCGCCCCACCACGCGGCCGGTGTGCAGTGCTTCCACAGCCCCCTCCCAGTAGAGGGTGCCGGTGCTTGCCCGCCCGTCGTTTTCCTGGTCATCCAGGAGGGGCCTGAGTGTGAGCGCCAGGGGCCCTGCCCGCACCGTCCACTCCACCGGATAGGTGATCCCGGAGCGGGGGCTGGTCCAGCGACGGCCGGGTACGAAGGTCACTTCCCGGGGGCCGAAGGTCTCAACGGTCCCGTCGGCCCGCCGCAGGGTGCCCCCGGCCCAGTGGGTCGCACCCTGGCGGTCGCGTAGGCGGAAGGCCATCAGCGCTCCTCCGTCCAGGAGATTGATCCCGATCCAGTCCCACCCCACCGCCGCCTTGTCCATGAGCTCGCTCGCCCACTCGTGGTCGAACCAGGCTTCCCCGGTTACCGTACGGCGGCGCCCGTCCCGCTCCACGGTGCCCGCGACCCGCAGGTGGGGCAGGCTGTAGTAGTAGCTCGCCGAGCGCTCCTCGGGTCCCTTCTGGCTGAAGCCGTGCCGTCCGTGCAACAGGGGCGGTTGTGTGGGCTCGAAGGTGAGCTCCAGGCGAAATCCCTGAGCGGGAATGACGGCGCGATAGCCCTTGCCTTCCTGGGCAAGCACCCAGTCGTCGATGGCGAGTTCCAGTCGACCCTCCCGGGCGTAGGCCAGGCCGAAGCCCTCCCGGGCCGCCCGCTGGTCGTGGCGCAGCCGCCCTAAGGCGGGGTCCGAGAGGGCGGCGTGGGCGGCCAAGAGCTGGCGCGGGGCGAAGCGGCTGGGATTCTCGCTGGCGAAACCCGGTCGATTGCGGAAGAAGGTGATCTGAAAGCCCAGCCGCTCCCCGTCTGGCGTGGTGAGCCACCCGGTCACGTACCACCATTCGATGCGAAACGCCGGGTGGCTGCCCTCGTCGGCGGGAAACGCGATCTGCCGCCCCGGGGTGACCGGAGGATATTCGATGCCGGCGAGGACCGGGAGGGCGAAGACGGCCAGCCCCGCGAGAAGCCTGCCCAGCCTCATCCTTTCCGTGAATCGGCTCACCAGTCCTCCCGCACCGCCCGCACCACCTCCATGCCCATGGCTTGTCGGCCGCTCAGCACGGCGGTCGCCGCCGCGGCGCCGATCAGGGCGGCCGCCAGGAGCAGGAGCAGCCCCCACGGAGGATGGAGGTCCATGCTCCAATGGAACGACTGGCGGTTGACCACGTGGATCAGGATCAAGCCCACCACGAATCCCAGCAGCTGGCCTGCCAGGACCCCGGTGAGCCCCCATACGCCCCCCTCGAAGGCCAGCAT
>NZ_DAIRTR010000173.1:0-5231 GCF_036803785.1 Pelomicrobium sp.
CTCCAGCAGGAGCAGCCCGAAAAGGTGTCCCGGCCCCGCCCCCAGGGTGCGCATGATGGCCAGGTCATAGCGCCGCTCCTCTAGGGCGTTGTACAGGGCGATGAACACGCCGAGACCGGCGCCGGCGATGAGCACCAGGGCGAAAGCCCGCAGCACCTCGGCGCCAACCCCCAAGAGCTGAAACAGACGCGCCGTCTCGAAGGCAGGGGAGGCTGCCTGCAGGGCACCTTGGCTGTTTACCCAGCGGGGAAAAGTGACTGCCGCCAGGGGAGAAGCGTACTGGACGAGGAGCGCCGTCAACGCCTTGTCTGCGTCCCAGTCGGGCGTGCCGTCGGGGAGCAGGGGCTGCGGCGCGTCTGCCTGGGCGTGCACGTCCCACACGCTCTCCACGGCTGTCAGGATCAGCCGATCCAACACGGTGCCGGTCGGATGGAGGATGCCCACTACGTCGTAGGGGTGTTCGTGGTGCTCCTCTCCCGCTTCGACGATGCCGTGAACGCCGGAAAACGTGTCCCCCACCTGCAGTCCGGTGGCGCGGGCCACCTCCGCCCCCAGCACCGCCTCCAGGGGATCGAGCCACAGCTCGCCGCGGGCGATGCGCCCACCATAATGCGCGACCAGCTCGTGGGTCGTGCCCACGATGCGGTAGCCCCGGTAATTGTCCCCCAGGGCGAGGGGAATCGCTTTCCTGACTGCCGGGTGCGCCTCGATGGCGCGAGCTGCCTTCAAAGGAATGTTGCCAGTGGGCACGTCCAAGTGATAGACGCTGGAGAGCACGAGCTGCAGGGGACTGCCCTTCGCTCCCACCACCAGGTCGATGCCTTCGGCATCCCGCAGCATGCGCTTCTCCAACTGCTCGGTCACCAGCATGAGCACGGTGATGGAAGCCACCCCCAAAGCGAGCAGCAGCAGATTGAGGGCCGTGGTCAGCTTGCGGCTGGCCAAATAGGCGAGACTGAGCTTCAATAGGCTCACCTCTGTTCCCCCAGCCGGTATTGCTTGCCCATGCGGCGACACACCCGCTGGTCATGGGTGGCGATCACCAGGGTGGCGCCGCAGGCATCCGCCTGAGACTCGAGCAGATCGACGACTTGGGCGCAATGGGCGTCGTCCAGGTGGGCGGTGGGTTCGTCGGCAAGCAGCAATTGGGGCCGGTTTACCACCGCCCGGGCGATGGCAACCCGCTGGGCCTGGCCTTGGGACAGCTGTGGCGGTTTTGCCTCCGCCCATGGCTCGAGGGAAAGGGCGCGCAGGACTTCCCGCGTCCGCGCCTCGTCCTGGGGCAGTCCCGCCAGATACTGGGCAAGCCGCAGATTATCCAAAACCGTGAGACTCGCCACCAGGTGCAGCCGCTGGGGCACGAGCCCCACGTGCCGGCCGCGGAAGCGGTCCAGCGCCGCCCCGGACAGCGCGTCGAGGGCGCAGCCGTTCACCTTTACCCGGCCTTCCGTGGGCCGCAGGATGCCCGCCAGGATGTGGAGCAAAGTGGTCTTGCCGCTGCCGGAGGCACCGGTGAGCAGCCAGTGCTCCCCGGCGAACGCCTTCCAATCCGGGATCGAGAGCACCAAGGTGTCGCCGTAGCAGTGCTTGAGCTTCTCAATTTCGAACATTCCCGTGCGCGTTCGGTTTCCTTTAGGCGGCGCGGGTCGCCCGGGCAGCGGGCGTCCATCGGTCCACGCCGCGGCCCAGGGCCCGGGCGAGGGCGTCGAGCGACTCCACTAGGTCCTTGAGCTCCTGGGGAGTCAAGGCCTGGTCGGCGTCGCACCAGGCCTCACACGGGTTGGGGTGGGATTCGATCAGCAGCCCGTCGGCGCCCGCCGCCACCGCCGCCCGGGCGAGGGCCGGCACCATCCAGGCTTTGCCGCCAGCGTGGGACGGGTCCACGATCACCGGCAGATGGGTCTCTCTCTTGAGCACCGGGATGGCGGTCACGTCCAGCACGTTGCGATAGGCGGTCTCGAAGGTGCGAATGCCCCGCTCGCAGAAGATAATGTCGTGGTTGCCACCGGCGGCGATGTATTCCGCCGCCATGAGCCACTCGGTGATGGTAGCGGACAGACCCCGCTTCAGGATCACCGGCTTTTTCACCCGCCCGACTTCCTTAAGCAGGTCGAAGTTCTGCATATTGCGGGTGCCGATCTGGATCACATCCACGTCGAAGGCGAGGAAGGTGTCCAGCATGCGCACATCCATGAGCTCCGTGACGATGGGCAATCCATAGGCGTCGCCCGCCTCCCGCAGCATCCTCAAGCCGTCGATCCCGAGCCCCTGGAACGTGTAAGGGCTGGTGCGCGGCTTGAAAGCACCGCCTCGCATCAGCCGGCAGCCCGCCTCCGCCACCCCCTTGGCGGCGAGGCGCATCTGCTCCGACGTCTCCACCGAGCAGGGGCCGCCGATCACCTGGACCGGGCCGCCGCCGATGGGCACGCCCCGCACCTGAATCACGGTGTCCTCTCGGTGCCACTCCCGGGCCACGATTTTGTAGGGCTTGAGCACATGAATCGCCTGCTCCACGCCCGGCAGGCTCTCAAACATCTCTTCGGTGAGCTTGCGCTCGTCGCCGATGGCCCCGATCACCGTGCGCTCCGTGCCGCGGGAGATGTTCACCCCCAGTCCAGCTTCCCGGATCTTGCGCACCACTGCCTCGACCTGGGCGTCTGAGGCATCGTTGCCCATGATGATGATCATCGGTTCCGTCCTTTTATCGCCGTGTTTGACGCAACACCGGAAAGGAGTCCCTCGGGCTCAATCGCCGTAGGTTCGCTCCCGCCGCTCGCGCCGTTCCTGGGCCTCGATGGACAGGGTGGCCGTGGGGCGGGCAAGCAATCGGGGGATGCCGATCGGCTCGCCCGTGTCCTCGCAATAGCCGTACGAGCCGTCCTCGATGCGCTTGAGCGCTGCATCGATCTTGTGCAGGAGCTTGCGCTCCCGGTCTCGGGTGCGTAACTCCAGGGTGTACTCCTCTTCCAGCGTGGCCCGGTCCGAAACATCCGCCACCGCTTCCACCTTCTTCAGTTGGGCGCTGGTTGCGTCCGCGTTGGCCAAGAGCTCTTTGCGCATGGCGAGCAATCGCTGGCGAAAAAAGGCGAGCTGAGCCGGGTTCATGTACTCTTCGGGGGATGCCTTGAGCAGCTCCTGCTCGCTCGGCAGCGCTGCCGGGGTGTTTGTGTGGGTCCCTTTGCGGGTCATGAGGCACCTCCTTGCAAACTGCAGCAGCGCGGCGTGGCCCTCGCGCATTCATGGGAATTGCGCCTCTGCGCCATGCGAACCTCCTGTCGTCCGTGGTGATGGGGCAGGGCCGGGGTACACCGCGGCCCTAGTCGAACGGCCCATTATCCCCTACTGTGCGACCTCGCGTCCCCCGCGCCGCACAACGGCAGGACCGGCCCCGTGTGTCGCCCGCCCACCGCCGCAGCAAACGCTGACAAACCCGAGCCCATGGCCCATCCCTAGAACGGTCGATCTCATTCCCCGCCGCGGGCTGCCTGGCAAGCTGCGCATGCTCGGCAAAAGCTGCGGTTTGCCAGGTGGGCCGCCATCAATACTGCCGATCCCACCACGGTGAGGAGGGTCTCGCCCGTCTCCCCCAGGATGTCTTCGCCCGCCATGGCGGCAAAGAGCACCACTGCCAACCCCCCCGCTCCCAGCGCTGGCACGAAGCGCTGCCGGTGACGCGAGAAGCCGGGAACGAAAGCCCCCGCCGCCAGCAGCACCAGCACTCCGCCGAACACTTGATGGACCCATTCCCCGGCCCACAACTCGGCGCCCGCCACTGGCATCAGGGCCATCACCAGGGGCGTGGCCAGGCAATGGAGCAGGCACAGGGCGGAAGTCCACAGGCCGGCCTGATCCCAGGCCGAATGGTAGGCGCGAGCGATCATGACTCCTTCCTCCCCGATCACCAAGGGCTGGGCGATGCAGGCACTGCGGCGCAGGCGGGCCGTCCGAGGGGCGGGGGCGCCCCCTTACCCCGACGCCAACGGGGTAAGCCGCATCGCGCCGACCTAGGGGCCTCTCCCTGATGGGGCCATCCCTTTCCCAGCCACAAAATGCAACTGAATTGCATCTTGTCCAGAGCATCGGCCGGACCGGCTTCCTCGTCGCCCGCCGGCACAACCGGTTTTAGTGACCGCCAACACAGCCGGCGCAGAGCCCCCGAATGGTGAGCTCCACTGTCCGGGAGCGGTAGCCGGGAGGCAGCATCAAGGCGTAAGCCGTGCTGGTGTTGTCTAGGCAAAAAATCGCACCGCAGCGCTCGCACTTGAAGTGAGCGTGGCCAGACGCGGCCCCGTCCGCTTGGGCTTTGTAGCGCCACACCCGGTCGTCGCCCGCGATGCGGTGGGCAAGCCCCTCACCTACGAGCCACTCCAGAACCCGGTACACGGTGACCCGATCTACCCGCTTGTGCCCGATCAGGGCCTCCTCTACCTCGTGGTGGCTCAGGGGCTGGTGTGCGGCGAGCAGCACGCCGAGCACCTGCGCCCGAGCTGGCGTAGCGCGCTTGCCGCGCTGGCGGATCAAGGCTTCGGCCGCGCGGGAAGCGCGAGTGGCAGCGAGCGATGGATGGCGATTTATCCCGGACGTTTGCATGGCAGGAAATTAAATCACGCCGGGGAATTTTTTGCAACTCTGTTGCGTAAAGACCGGACACGATCTCATCCTCACGCCCGATACCGGCGGCCGATGGCTTACAATTCCTCGGATCAATCATCGTCTGTGCCTGTTGCAACCCCATGACCGCCCACTCTCTCGACCCCTCCCGCTGGCAGCACGAGCACGTGTTTCATCACGGTAACGCCGCTGGCGAGCGCAACACCTGGCGGGTTGTGGCCATCACCAGCGTCATGATGGTGGTGGAGATTGTGGCCGGGTGGCTGTTCAACTCCATGGCCTTGCTGGCGGACGGCTGGCACATGAGCACCCATGCCGTAGCCCTCGGCGTTTCGGGCCTCGCTTATGCCCTCGCCCGGCGCTGGGCGCGGGACCCGCGCTTCGCGTTCGGCACCTGGAAGATCGAGGTCCTCGCCGCTTTCGCGAGCGCCGTGTTCCTGGGGGTCGTAGCCCTCTACGTGGCGGCGGAGTCGGTCACTCGGCTCTTCCGTCCGCTACCGATCGACTACGATCAGGCGCTCCTCGTCGCCGGCCTGGGACTTGGGGTCAACCTTCTGTGCGCCTGGCTGCTGCGGGAGCACCATCCCCATTCCCACGCCAGCGACGATCCCGCCCACGAG
>NZ_DAIRTR010000174.1:0-5208 GCF_036803785.1 Pelomicrobium sp.
CTGCTTAGCCGGGCGCTCGAGAAGGCGCAGGCCCTCTACGGCGATGCTCGGCGACCGACCGGGGAGGGGTTGCTGGAGCACGCGCTGGGGGTCATGGAGATCCTCGACCAGTTGCGGCTTGACGCGGATGCGCTGGCGGCGGCGCTCCTCATGGACGCCCCGGGCCGGATGGAAAACGCCGCGGAGAGGCTCGCATCGGAATTTTCTCCCGCCATCGCGCGGCTCACGGAGGGGGTTGCTCGCATGGGCCAGATCCACGCCCTATCCGGCACGGCCGCTCAGCAGGGGCAGGCAGAAGCTTTGCGCAAAATGCTGCTTGCCATGGTGGAGGATTTGCGGGTGGTGCTGATCAAGCTGGCCGACCAGCTCCAGACCCTGCGGGCCCTGGCGGGCTCCTGGGCGGCGGCCTCCAGCGACGCCGCCCGGGCGATCGCCCGGGAGACGCTGGATATCTTTGCCCCCCTCGCCAACCGGCTCGGGGTGTGGCAGCTCAAGTGGGAGCTCGAGGATCGGGCCTTCTCCCTCCTGGAGCCTGCCCTTTACAAGAAGATCGCCGCCCAGCTCGACGAGCGGCGGGTGGACCGGGAGCGCTACATCGGACGCGTGATCGTGGTGCTCAGGGAAGAGCTGGCCCGTGCCGGGGTTCAGGCCGAGATCACCGGGCGGCCCAAGCACATCTACAGCATCGTCAAGAAAATGCGCCGCAAGCGGGTGCCCTTCGAGGAGATCTACGACGCTCGGGCGGTGCGCATCCTGGTGAAGGAGGTGAAGGACTGCTACTCCGCGCTGGGAGTGGTGCACAACCTGTGGACGCCGATTCCCAAGGAGTTCGATGACTACATCGCCAAGCCCAAGGGCAACCATTACCGTTCCCTCCATACCGCCGTCATCGGTCCAGAGGGCAAGGCACTGGAAGTGCAGATCCGCACCTTCGAGATGCACCAGCACTCGGAGCTGGGGGTGGCCGCCCATTGGCGCTACAAGGAAGGGGGCCGGAAGGATCCCCGCTACGACGACAAGATTGCCTGGGTGCGGCAATTGCTCGAGTGGAAAGACGAGCTTGCCGATAGCGCAGAGCTGGCCGAGCAGTTCAAGACCGCTCTCTTCCAGGACACGGTCTACGTGCTCACACCCCAAGGACGAGTGATCGACCTGCCCCGGGGCTCGACCCCGGTGGACTTCGCCTACGCCGTGCACACCGACCTGGGGCACCGCTGCCGTGGCGCCCGCGTGAATGGGGCCATCGTGCCCCTCACTTATCGCCTGGAGAACGGCCAGCGGGTGGAGATCATCGCCGCCAAGCAGGGCGGGCCATCCCGGGACTGGCTGAATCCCGAGCTGGGCTACCTCCGCAGCGCCCGCGCTCGCGCCAAGGTACGGCAGTATTTCAAGAGCCTGGAGCTCGGTCAGACCTTGGCCGAGGGCCGAGCGATCGTAGAGCGAGAGCTCTCCCGCCGGGGCCTCACGGCCATGGGTCTGGAGCAGGTGGCCCAGCGGCTTCATTTCTCCAAGGTGGAGGAACTCTTTGCAGCAGTGGCTCGCGGAGACGTGAACCAGCGGGCGCTGGCCCAGGCCCTGGGGGAAAAAGTCGCCCCGGCAGCCCAGGAGGAAGCGCTGGGGCCGCGCCCCCAGGCCGCCCCGTCGGCCACGGGCATCCTGGTGGGCGGGGTGGGGGACTTGCTCACCGTTTTCGCCCGCTGCTGCCGGCCGGCGCCGCCCGACCCGATCCTCGGTTACGTGACCCGCGGCCGCGGGGTGTCGGTCCACCGCCAGGGCTGCACCACCCTCGCCAAGCTGATCGAGCGCCATCCCGACCGGGTGATGGACGCCACCTGGCGGGTGAGCGAAGGGATGACCTTCGAAACCGACGTGGTGGTGGAGGCGAACGACCGGCCGGGGCTGCTGCGGGACATCTACGAGGTGGTGGCTCGGGAGCGAATCAACATCACCGCGGCCAACACCCTCACCCGGGGATCGGGAGCGCGCATGTTCTTTACCTTGCGCGTTGCCAACCTGGAACAGTTGAAGCGCCTGCTCGCCCTGGTGAGGGAGGTGCCGGGCGTGGTGCACGCACTCCGGCGCTGAATCGCGCAAGGGAGGAGGACCCATGACGGCGTGGGACAGACTCGGCGCGTCCCTGGAGAACGCCTTCCTGGAGGTGGGGGAGCGCCTCGCCAGCACCGTGCCGGGCCTTCTCGGCGCGGTCGGGCTCCTGCTCGCGGGCTGGCTCGCGGCGCGCCTTCTGCGGAGGGTGGCGGTGCGGCTGACCGGCGTGCTGGAGCTGCTGCTCTACCGACTGTCCCGAGCTCGTGGTGTCGAGCCGCCCCGCCTCCCTTCCGCCACAGCGGAGGGGGTGGGCGGCGTGCTGTTCTGGGTGGTAATCCTCTTCTTTGCCGCCGCGGCGAGCCACGTGCTGGGCTTGGACATTTTTTCTTCCTGGCTCACGGGGCTGGTGGCCTACGTGCCCACCCTGGTGGCAGGGGCCTTGATCATCCTGGCGGGCGTGCTCCTGTCAGGGCTCGCCCGGGACCTGACCGCGGCGACCTTGTCCACCCTGCCGCAGGCCCAGCGGGCCCTGCTCGCCCGCATGGTCCAGGTCACCCTCCTCACCAGCGCCCTCGTGATCGGCGCCGACCAGATCGGGGTCAAGATCACCTTCCTGGTCATCTTGGCCGCCGTGGTAATGGCTGCCGTGATCGGGGGTGTCGCGCTCGCAGTGAGCCTGGGTGCGCGGGCCTACGTGGCCAACTTGATCGGCGCCCATTATCTGCGCCAGACCTTCGGCGTGGGGCAGCGCATCCGGGTGGGCGGCCTGGAAGGGACGATTCTGGATCTCACCCCGGTGTCGATCGTACTGGAGGTGGAGGAGGGTCGGATCACCGTCCCGGCCAAGGTGTTCAACGAGGAGCCGATCGTGCTGCTCACCGAGCGGGACGGGAACGCCTGAGGTGAGCGGGCTTACCCTGGCCTTCGTGGGAGACCATCCGGCCGAGGCGGCCCGGGTGCTGGAGGGGTTGCCTGTGCCCGAGAGCGCTGCTTTCGTGGCGCGGCTGCCCCCGCGGCTGGGCGCCCCACTCCTGCGGCACATGGCGCCCCTCTATGGGGGAAGACTCCTTGCCGTGTTGGAGGAGAAAACGGCCCTCGCGCTGATGGAGCGCCTCGGTCCACAGGAGGCGGCTCGATTGCTGCAGCAGCTTCCGAGCGAGCGCCAGGCCCGGCTGCTCCAAGCGCTGCCGGTCGCCACGGCTGTCGCCCTGCGCCTGCTGATCGGCTATCCCCGGGGCACCTGCGGTGCGGCGATGGATCCCTGGCCCCCGGCGTTCTCCCCGGAGACCCTGGCAGCGGAGGCGCTCGCCCAAGTGCGCGCTTTCGATGGAGATCCGGCAGACGCCCTGTTTGTGGTCAACGGAGAGCGGCGTCTGCTGGGCGTCGTTCCCTTGGCGGTCTTGGTCAAGGCGGCACCGAGGGACACCCTGGCAAGGCTGATGCGACCTGCGGTGCATGCAGTGTTTGCCCAGGCCACTGTGGCCTCGGTGGCGCAGCACCCCGGCTGGGCGGAGCTTCACGCGCTGCCGGTGGTGGAGCGGGACAACCGGCTCGTGGGCCGGTTCCATCGCGGCCTCTTGCAGGCCAGCAAGTCCTTGCCCGCCCAGGCTGCTGAAGGCGCCAACCCGACAGTGGGGCTCGCCAGCGCCTACTGGCAAGTCTTTGCCACCCTCGTCCAGATGATATTGGAAGTCTTGCCCGCCGTACGACCCATCAATGGAATGAGGAATCCCAATGAGCGCTGAGCTTCGCCTGCCTGCGGAATCGGCCCTGGAGGGTCGCTATCTTAAGGATTATCCCCGGGAGGCTGCCCGTCGCCTGGAGGCCATGCCCGCGGAGGAAGCGGCGGAGGTGATCGCCGCCCATCCCCTGGCCCGGGTGGTGCCGGTGTGGGAGCAGTTGGCGGCGGACGTGCAGGAGCGGTTGCTCGAGTGCCTGCCCGAGGCGACGGTGGCGCGCCTGTTCTCGGAAATGGATCCGCCGCTGGCCGCCGAACTGTTGCTGCGCTTGGAGGCGCAGGCTCGGACCCGCTGGCTCGCTCGGATGGAACCGGCAGCGGCCAAGCTGGCGCAGCGGCTCATGGCCTATCCCCCCGACTCGGCGGGCCGGCTCATGGATCCTCGGGTCGTGGGCTTGCGGCCCGAGATGACCGTGGCGGAGGCGCTTGCCCGAATGAAGGGCTTCCGCCGGACCCGGGCCCTGCGGGAGTTGTTCCTGGTGGACGAGGCAGGGCGTCTGGCGGGCCGGGTGGAATTGCAGGATCTGGCGGTGGCGCTGCCGGAGGAAATCCTCGCGCAGCTCTCCCGCCCGGTGACGGCGGCGGTGCTCGATCTGGCCCCCAGGGAAGAGGTAGTGGAGCGCATCGAGCAACACCGCGTCCCCGCCCTGCCGGTGGTGAACGTAGCCGGGCGCTTGATCGGCGTGATCCACCAGGGCGCCTTGGTGGCTGCGCTGCAGGAGGAAGTGAGCGTGGACATCCAGACCATGGTCGGGGCGAGCAAGGATGAGCGGGCCTTGTCGAAGGTGTCCTTCGCGGTCGTCAAGCGCCTGCCCTGGTTGCACGTCAATCTGGCCACCGCCTTCCTGGCTGCTTCGGTGGTGGGGCTGTTTGAGAACACCATCGCCCAGGTGACCGCCCTGGCGGTGTTGATGCCCGTGGTGGCCGGACAGTCGGGTAACGCCGGCGGCCAGGCCCTGGCGGTCACCATGCGCGGTCTGGCCCTGCGGGAAATCAGCCCGCGGCATCTTTCTTGGGTCGTGTTCAAGGAGGTCCGGGTGGGGCTCCTGAACGGCCTAGCGGTGGCGGCCACCTGCGCTTTGGGGGTGTACCTGTGGAGCGGCTCCCCCGGGTTGGTGGCGGTCATTGCTGCGGCGATGGTGGTGTCCATGGTGGCCGCTGGGCTCGCGGGGGCAGCGATCCCCCTCCTGCTCACCCGCCTGGGGCAGGACCCTGCCCAGTCTTCCACCATTTTCCTCACTGCCGTGACCGATGTGGTGGGTTTCCTGTCCTTCCTTGGAGTGGCGACCCTGTTTCAGGGGTGGCTAAGCGCCGTTTGAAGGGCATAGGCGAATCCGGTAGAATCCGAAGCTTCCGATAGGCGCGTAGCTCAGCTGGTTAGAGCATCACCTTGACATGGTGGGGGTCGGTGGTTCGAGTCCACT
>NZ_DAIRTR010000175.1:0-5208 GCF_036803785.1 Pelomicrobium sp.
CAGCCAGGCCGGGTTGATCGATGGGTTCACCGTCCGGGACCTGGCCGGTCTCGAGCGGGTGAGCGGTGCCCGCCTTGAGGGCCGACCCCGGAGCCCGGTATAATTTCTTAGCAAATTAGTAGGTTATTTCGATCGACGAATTCAAATCGCTTATAGAGAGGAATGCAGATGAGCGTCCAGGAAAAGATCAGGCAACAGGTCACCGGCCACAAGGTGGTGCTCTACATGAAAGGCACGCCCCAGTTCCCCCAGTGCGGCTTTTCCGCCAACGCGGTGAACCTCCTCAAGGCCTGTGGCGTCACCGACTTCTTCAGCGTGAACGTGCTGGAGGACCCGGAGATCCGCCAGGGCATCAAGGAGTACGCCCAGTGGCCCACTATTCCCCAGCTCTACGTGAACGGAGAATTCGTGGGCGGCTCGGACATCATGACCGAGATGTACCAGCGCGGAGAGCTCCAGAAGCTGCTCGAGCGTGCCAAGGCGGCTTGAGCCGCTTTGCGGTCTTCCCCACAAAAAAGCCAGCCTTCCGGCTGGCTTTTTTGTGGGCCCATGCCGGGCATAGTCTCTCATCGTTCCCCGATCCCTCGACGCTGAATAGCCCATGGCCAACTGGATCACTGCTTTCCGTTTCGTTCTGCTTTTCGTACTCGTCGTCATGGTCTACGAGTTGTCGCCGCCCTGGCAGCTCCTGAACGCGCCGCTCCTCGTGCTGATCTTCGCGCTCGACGGGATCGACGGTTACGTGGCACGCAAGCGCGGCGAGGAAAGTCTGTTCGGCTCCGTGTTCGACATCGCCGTCGATCGTGTGGTGGAGAATGTGTTATGGCTCGTGGCCGTGCATTTGGGCTTCGTTCCGGTATGGGTCGGGATCGTCTTCCTCGTCCGCGGCTTCCTGGTAGACGCGGTGCGTGCCCAGGGACTCCAGCGGGGCGAGACGCCGTTCGCCATGCTGCACACGGCCCTTGGGCGCTGGCTCGTGGCGGGACGCTTCATGCGTTTCGCCTACGGCGCGGCCAAGATGCTGGCTTTCGGCTGGATTCTGCTCATCCAACCCTGGCCGCAGGTGTTTCCCGAGCTGTGGGGGGCGCACGGCGCCCTGCTCCTCGACATCCAGGATGCCCTCGTGCTGATCGCCGTCCTCTTGTGCCTGGCCCGCGGCCTACCGGTGATCGCGGAGTTCGCCATCTCCGAACTGATCGCTCCGGCCCGGACGGTGCGCTGAGTGGCGGTGGCTCTGGTTCTGGTGGACGTGGATGGCACGCTCTTGCGCGTGGCCCACTCTGAGCCGCGCTTCGCCGCCCATCTGGTCGGACGCGGCTGCGTGGGGCCGCGTCAGCTTCTGGCCTACGCGGGGTTCGCCTTGCGCGGGTGGCGGCGCTATGGGTGGGAGCTCTTGCGCAAAAACAAAGCTTACCTGTGCGGGCTGCGGGCCGAGCATGTCGCCCGGCTGGGCGAGCGCTTCGTGGCCGAGCACCTGTTCCGCCATATACGTTCTGAATTGGTCGAGCGGCTGCGGGCCCATGCCGAACGGGGTGACCGCCTGGTGCTGCTCACGGGTACGCCCGATTTCCTCGCCTGGCCACTCGCTCGCCGCGTGGGCGTGCCGCGGGTGGTGGCCACCGTGTGCGCCACCGACGGAAGCGGACGCTACAGCGCTGCAGCGCCCCGGGTCCACCCCTACGGCGAAGAAAAGCGGGTGCTGGCCGAGCGCCTATGCGCGGCTCACGGAACGACCCTGGCGGAATGCGTGGCCTACGCCAACTCGGCATCCGATCTGCCGCTGCTCAAGGCCGTGGGTACGCCTGTCGCCGTGGCGCCGGATACCGGCCTCACTGCGGCGGCGCGCCGCAGCGGCTGGAGGGTGATCGAGGGCCGTGCCCCTTAGGGCACGGATTGTAACCGCGCCGGCCCCGTGCTCAAATGTTGCGGCGCTTTTGTCTTCGAGACCTGCCAGCCCATGCCAGCGAGTCCCTTTGTCCCCCTGTCGCGCTGGGCCCGCTGCGCCTTGGGTCGCTCGTGGGAGCAGTTACACGATATCCTGGGGCACGCGAGCCTGAGCGCGCGCTATCTTTTGGTGTCCCTGTTGGCCGCGCTGGTGCCGCTGGCGGCTACGGTCGTCCTGTACGATCGTTACGCCGCCGATCTGGTGATTCGGCTGGCCGACCAGCGACTGGAGAGCCGGCTCACCGCCGCCGCGAGCAAGCTCGCCGATTTTCTGAGGACCAAGGTGTTCCAGCTGGAAACCCTTGCGGATTTTCCCGAGCTGGCGGCCATCGCGCACACCGACTTGCATCGGCTCGACGAGCGCCTGCTCAACCTGCTGCGCTATGAGACCGATGCCCCAGACGTCTACGGTGTGCTGTTTTTCGACGAAGCGGGACGGATGCTGGCGGCGCTGCCTGGACACGGCGGATCCACCGAGGGCGCGCCCCCGTGGGGGGAGCGGGAGTTCTCCCTTGGGACGCTGCCCCGGGTGGAATTCCAGGGAACCGAGCTGATCGGTCCGCTGCTGCCGCAGGACGGGCGTCCCGGCTGGTTTCTCCTGCGCCGGCGCATCGGAACGGAACCGGTGAGCATCGCTCTCCAAGTTCGGCTCGCCTCGGTCACCGAACTGTTGACTGGTGCCGCGCTGGACGTCTACCGTCCGGTCCTGCACACCCCCGATGGACGCTTCTTCTCCGAGGTGGGGACCGAGCTGCGGGTCGCTGCCCCCCTCATTTCCGGTCCCGAGATCGCGCCGGGCTGGTTCCCGGCGATGCTGCGGGAGACGGCCGAGCTGCCCTCGCCCGGGGCTTCGGTGCGCTATGTCATGCTGGGCCTCGCGACCGCCTCCGCCGGCGCCCTGCTCGTGCTGTTCTTGCGCTTGGGCGCTCGCATGCGCCGGCGCATCGCGCCGCTGGTGGCCGGCGCGGAGTCGGTGGCCCGGGGCGAGCTGGCGATCCACGTGCCCGTGGAGGGTCGGGACGAGATCGCCACCCTGGCGCGGGCGCTAAACCGCATGAGCGCCGAACTGCGGGCGCTGATCCGCACCCGGGTGGAAACCGAGAAGCGGGCGGCGCTGGGCGATATTGCCGCCAGCATCGCCCACGAGGTGCGCAATCCCCTGGCCACCATCAAGACCAGCGTGCAGGCCCTCGGCGCGCGGGAAACCGATCCGGCGCGACGGGAGCTGGTGGAGCTCATCGTCGAGGAAATCGAGCGCATCAACGGTGTGATCCAGAGCCTACTCAGCTTCGCTCGCCCGAGCGAGCCGGAGAAAAGCGAGGTCACGGCAGGGGAGCTGCTACGCCGGGTGGCAGCGCTCGCCGGCTCCATGGCAGAGGAAGCCCGGGTCACCCTCTCCGTTTTGGGGGAACGGGACTTGCGCTTCCATTTGGACGTGGGCCAGGTGCAGCAGATCTTGGTGAACCTGGTGCTGAACGCCCTGCAGGCCATGCCCCGAGGGGGGACGCTCACCTTGCGTGCTTACCGGGACGGGCCCGTCGGCTGCCTGGCCGTGTCCGATACGGGGGTCGGCATCCCGCCGGAGCTTGTGGACAAAGTGGCCGAGCCGTTCTTCACCACCAAGCCCGGCGGCACCGGACTCGGGCTGGCCGTGTCGCGTCAGCTCGCCGAGATGAACGGAGGTCGTATCGAGATCGCGAGCGAGCCCGGCGCCGGCACCACGGTGACGGTGCGTCTTCCCCTGGCCACTACGGAAGTTACCCATGAAGACCGCGCCCCTGGTGCTCATCATTGACGACGAGCGCAAGTTGGTGCGCTCCCTGGAGCTCGCCCTGAAGGGGGCTGGAATCGACGCCCGCGGGGCGTTTGACGGCGAGAGCGGCCTGAAGCTCGCCGCCGAAATCGATCCCGACGCGGTGCTCCTGGACTTGCGCTTGCCGCAGGTCTCGGGCATGGAGGTGCTGGCGGCCCTCAAGGCGACCCGGCCGGATCTGCCGGTCATCATGATCTCGGCCCACGGAGATACCCGGGCAGCCGTGCAATGCGTCAAGGCCGGCGCTTCCGACTATCTCACCAAACCCTTCGACTTGGACGAGCTGGTGCACCTGATCGAGTCCACCGTAGAGCGCCGGCGCGTGGCCGAAGAAGTGGCCTACCGGCGCCGGTTGGGGACGAGCGAGGCGGTCATCGTCGGCGATCATCCTGCAACCCAGAGGCTGCGGGAGCAGGTGGCCCGGGTCGCGGCGAGCAGCGCGCGCACTATATTGTTGCTGGGTGCCTCCGGCACCGGCAAGGCGGTGGTGGCGCGGGCCATCCACCAGGAAAGCGAACGCCGCACGGGACCGTTCGTAGAGGTGAACTGCGCTTCCTTGCCCGAGCCGCTCCTGGAGGCGGAGCTCTTCGGCGCCGAAAAGGGCGCCTACACCGGTGCCCACCAGCGGCGGGTCGGGCTGGTCACCCTGGCTGATAGGGGAACCCTGTTCCTCGATGAAATTGGCGAGCTGGCGCCGCCGCTGCAGGCGAAGCTCCTCGCTTTCCTGGAAAACCGCACCTATCGTCCTTTGGGGAGTGCCCGGGAGGCGGTGGCGGACGTACGGGTCGTGGCCGCCACCAATCGAGATCTGGCGGCGGAGGTGCGCGCGGGCCGATTCCGGGAGGACCTGTACTACCGGTTGAACGTGGTTCCTGTGGAGCTGCCGGCCCTCCAGGACCGGGGCGAGGACGTGTTCCTGCTCGCTTCCTATTTCGCCGAGCGTTTCGCCCGGGAGGAAGGGTGTGCCCCCGTCACCCTGGGGGAGGCGGCACGGAGGCTGTTCCGCGCCTATTCCTGGCCGGGAAACGTGCGGGAACTGCGCAACCTGATGGAGCGGCTCACCATACTCCATCCGGGCCAGACCATCGAGCCCTTGCATCTGCCCCCGGAAATGAGGCCGTCTGAGCCCGAGCACCCGGCAGCGCCCCGGCGTGCCTTGCCGGAGCGCCTGGCGGCGGCCGAGCGCGAGCTCCTGTTGGAAGCTCTGGCTCGGGCTCGGGGCCAGAAGGGTCTCGCTGCCCAGTTGCTGGGCATCTCCCGCCACGCCCTCAAGCGGCGACTCAAGCGCCTCAAAGTGGGTTGAGCGCAAAGCGCTCGGCCGCACGCTCCGTCGAGCGGTTGGCGCTCGGCGGGCCCCGCCATCGTTCGATGCAACAGATTGTCGGGTAGCAGGACAGCATTACTGCCGCCCCGCCCCCTAAGAACCGTACGTGCGAGTTTCCCCGCATACG
>NZ_DAIRTR010000176.1:0-5203 GCF_036803785.1 Pelomicrobium sp.
GCGCGGGATTGGCTGCGCCACAACGAAAAGGTCCGGGAGGCGGTCCGGGCCAACCTGCCGGATTTGATTTCCCAGTCCGACATCCTGGGCACCGACGGCAACCGCCGGGTGCAGGTGCCAGTGAGACTGCTCGAGCATTACCGCTTTCGCCTCTCCGAGCACGGCGAACATGCGGGTGTCGGTCAGGGGGACGTGAAACCGGGAGATGTGCTGCGCCGGGGACGAGGGGCGGGCGAGGACAAGGGACTCGGCAGTGGGGGCAACAACCGGGGTGAGATCCAGTTCGTGGTGGAGCTCACCGTGGACGACATCGTGGATTGGCTGTGGGAGGAGCTGGAGCTACCCAATCTGACCGCCAAGGCCGGCTCGGTCGAGCAGACCGACTACACCCGGGAAGGATGGGACCGACGGGGCGCCCGATCGCGGCTAGACCGGCGCCGCTCCCTCATCGAATCCATCAAGCGGCGCAACATCCAACGGGGCGGGCCGGCGTTCCACGATACCGACCTGCGCTATCGCCAGCTCATCAAGCGGGAGCGCCCAGCCTCGGAGGCGGTCGTGTTTTTCGTGATGGACGTCTCCGCCAGCATGGGCAGCCGCGACCGCCAGCTCGCCAAGACCTTCTTTTTCTGGGTGGTGCAGGGCTTGCGGCGGCAGTACCGGCACATCAGCACCGTCTTCATCGCCCATACGGAAAACGCCTGGGAGTTCGACGAGCAGCAGTTCTTCGAAGTGCGCGGCACCGGCGGCACCGTCGCCTCCAGCGCTTTCAACCGAGTGCTCCAGCGCATCGACGAGGCCTTTGCTCCCTCTCGCTACAACATTTACGTGTTCTATGCCTCCGATGGGCAGAACTTCGTGCAGGATCGGGAAGCGGCCACCCAGGCGCTTACCCGCCTGAGCGGTGTGGCGAACTACATGGGCTTCGTGGAGGTGGGTGCGGCCGACGGAGGTCGGGAGACTTCCGAGATGGCCCAGATCTTCCGGGAGCTACAGCATACCCGCGCCCCGGTGGGGGTCTATCATTTGTCTGAGGAAAGCATGGTCTGGGATGCCATCCGGGCCTTCTTCCGGGAGCGGGCGGAGGAGCAGGCTGCGTAACGGCGCTCCATGAACGACCCCCTCGCCAGCTATTGCGCCAAGCTCGAGGCCCTCGCCCGGGAGGAGGGGCTCGATTACCATCCCGTCAGCTTCGAGACGGTTCCCGACAGCTTCATGACCGAAGTCGCCGTCTACGGGCTGCCGGTGCGCATGCCCCACTGGTCCTTCGGCGTGCGCTATATCTACCAGTTTGTCCAGCACCGCATGGGGCATTCGCGGCTGTTCGAGGTGGTCTTTCCCGGCAATCCCAACCGGGCTTATCTGGCCCAGCGCAACAGCCTAGAAGAGAACACGCTGGTGATGGCCCACGTCCTGGGTCACGCCGATTTCGCCAAGAACAACCTGCTGTTCCAACGAACCCAGGAGGAGGTGGGCTATCACATCGTCGAGCAGGCGGCTGCCCACGCCCGCCAGATCACCGAGGCGATCGAAGTCTACGGGGAGGCGCGGGTGGAGGCTGTGCTGGACGCCGCCCTCGCCCTCGAACAATACGTGAACGTGCACCTGGGCTTGCGGCGGCCCCGCTATCCTGAGTATCTGCCCGAGAAGGTTTTGCCGGTGTCGGGCGAATTCGTGAGCCGCTTCGACAAACTGGCGGGTGGGCGGGAGCGGCCCACTGCCCCCAAGGAGCGCAAGCGCGCACCGCTGCCCCCCGCGCCCGAGCGGGACCTGCTGTGGTTCATCGCCCATTACGCGCCGGAGCTGGAAGGGTGGGAGCGGGACATCTTTCTCGCCGTGCGGGAGGAGTCTTTCTACTTCTACCCGGTGTTCGCGTGCCAGATCATGAACGAAGGCTGGGCGAGCTTCTGGCACGCCCAGCTCCTGCGCAAGGCGGACTTTCTGCCCCAGCAGGTGTACCTGGACGCAATCAAGGCCCATTCGGACGTGGTGCGCCCCTACGCCGGGGGGCGGGAGATCGCCCTCACCCTCAACCCATACCATCTGGGCTTCAAGATGTGGGAGAGCATCGTGGCCGAGCGGGGTGCGGCCTATGCCCGCCGGGTCATGCAGGAGGACGACGACTTCAGCTTCGTGCGCAATTACTTGACCGAGGAGCTGGCCGAAGCGCTTCGCCTGTTCGAATACGCCGCAGTCCCCGGGGGGGACATCCGAGTGGAGCGGGGCGATATCGAAACCCTGCGGGAAAAGCTGCTCGCCCCCAAGTTCAACTTCGGCGCCCCGTCGGTCGCCGCGACTCACGTCCATCTGGACGGCACGCTGGAGCTCACCCATGACCACGAGCTCGACGGGCGAGGCTTGGACCTAGAGCGGGCGCGCAAGGTCATCCAGTACGTCCATCGGGTCTGGCGCCGGCCGGTGGTGCTGCGCACCGTGGACGAGCGCGGCCGGCCAAAGGAGCTTACCAGCGGCTAGACACCCGGCGGCTGGGATGCAGGGGCCGTCGGATCACCACCCCGACGGTCTCCTCCAGGGACGGGCGTGAAACGATTGCAAGGCGCCGGGAATGTGGTGCCGGCTGCCATCCAGAAAGGTGCCGCCATGCTGATGTCTGCCGCCGACTATCGGGAGTCCCTGCGCCGGTACAAGCCTCGGGTGTTCGTCAACGGCCGCCAGGTGTCGAGCGTGGCCGACGAGCCCCTGCTTGCACCGGCGCTCAACGCCATCGGCGTGACTTACGATTTCGCGCGCAACGAGCGGCTGCGCCCGGTGATGACCGCCCGACAAGCGCCGGGCGGACGGGTCGTGAACCGCTTTCTCCAGATCAACCGCTGTGGCGCGGATCTCCTCAACAAGCTGGAGGCGGTGCGCTTGGTGTGTCAGGTGTCGGGCTGCGCCCAGCGCTACCTTACCCAGGACGCCCTCAACGCCATCTATCAGACCACCTATCGCATCGACCAGGATCGGGGCACCGAATACCATTCGCGGCTTAAAGAGTACCTGCGTTTCGTCGAAGAGGGGGATCTCACCTGCGCGGTGGCCATGACCGACGGCAAGGGGGACCGTAGTCTGCGCCCTCACCAGCAGCCAATCGCGGACAGCTATGTGCGCATCGTGGAGCGCCGCGCCGATGGCGTGGTGATCCAAGGGGTGAAGGCGATTGTCACCGGTGCCCCCCTGTGCCACGAACTGTTGGTGATGCCTTGTCGCAGCATGACCGAACGAGACGCGGACTTCGCCGTGTGCTGTGCGCTGCCCGTGGACGCGCCGGGGGTCACCCTGGTGGCGCGGCCCGCGGGGCGTCCGGGAGAAGCTGGGGCCGGGTTCAGCGCCCGCTATGGCCAGAGCACCGCGGTGGTGCACTTCGAGCGGGTGCTCGTACCTTGGGAGCGGGTATTCCTCGCCGGCGAGTGGGAACATTCCGAGCATCTCACCCGCAGCTACGCCACGCACCATCGGCATTCCTGCATCGGCGCCCGGGCCGGTTTCGGCGATTTGCTGATTGGCGCGGGGGCCCTCATGTGCGAGGCGAACGGGCTGGACCTGGACCGCGTCCACCACCTGCGCGACGCCATGGTGGAGCTGATCAAGATTGTGGAGGGTTTTTTTGCCTGTGGCGTGGCCGCTTCGGTCTACGGGATCCAGGACCCATCGGGAGGGTTCGAGCCCGAGCCCGTATTCGCCAACGTGGGCAAGCTGCTCCTCTCGACGCAGATCTACGACATGCACCGGATTGCCCACTACGTGTCCGGTGGACTCGTGGTGGCCTTGCCCGGGCCGGAGGAGGACCATAACCCCCACACGGGGGGCATGCTGGCAGAGGTACTGCGGGGCCGGCCCGACATTCCCTATGAAAAGCGCATGGAAGTGGCTCGGCTCCTGGAGGATGTGACCGCCTCCTATGCCGGCGGCTGGTACTCGGTGATCTCCCTCCACGGTGGCGGTTCCCCGGAAGCGATGAAGATGGAAATCTTCCGCCACTATCCCCTGGGCAACAAGGTGGACCTGGTGGAACGGCTGCTGGGACGCGAGGCGCTGGCAAGCCCCGGACGCCCTATCACTCGCAACCGACAACCAGGCCGGTGTTGCCTCACCGGCTGTCAGGTACCCGCGGTGCCTGCTGTCGCATCCCTGCCCGCCGAGCCGCCGAAGGTCCAGGAAAGTGAACCGCGGGAGGAAGGAGGGAAGGTGGGCTGGTGAAGGGCGTCGGCGGGCGACCCTGCTGTGGAGGGCTTCTTACAACCCCGTGGCTTGTCGGGGGACGGGCACCCAACGTCCCGCGCGTTGGCAGCCGCCCCGATCCACTCTCGCGGGTGAATCGCAGACTCGTGGGAGGGAGCTTTGCGCATCGGTGGCTCGGGCGTAGGGAAGCCCACCTGCTGCGCCTTCCACTCCTTGGTACACCGCGCGCGGTCATGGCCTTCCCGGCCCCCCTTGCCTGGGTTTCGATGCAAGACCGGGGCCGTACCTCAGGGTTCTCCATCTAAAAATGTGTGCCACCGCGCTTGGCGAGGCACGTTCCAGGCCGCGGTGACGGCGGCCGCGCGGATTTCCCGCCGCGCAAAAAAAGTCCTCTGCGCTTCGCCCGGGCCGACACCGCGCTTCCAGTAGTCAGGCGTTTGCCTGGTGCCGGTCCGATCCGCTGACCCGCCCCATGTCGATCATGCGCTTTTACCTGCCGGGGCGTGAGCGGGTCATCGCCCGAATCCGGGATGGGACGTCACTGGCGGGTGTGGCACGGCCGATGCTTGCTCCATCGCCTAGCCGCGGCTAACCTTCGGCCATGGCTCTGGAGGCCTTTCACCCCGCCGTTGTCTACTGGTTCCGGCGCACTTTCGCGGCGCCCACGGAGCCCCAGGCCCGCGCTTGGCCGGCCATCCGAGAGGGCCGTCACGTCCTGATCGCTGCGCCCACGGGTTCGGGCAAGACCCTAGCGGCCTTTCTCGCCGCCCTCGACGCCCTGGTGCGTCAAGGGCTCGGAGGGGGGCTCAAGGACGAGACTCAGGTGGTATACGTCTCGCCCCTGAAGGCCCTGTCCAACGACATCCAGCGCAACCTGGAGTTGCCCCTCATCGGCATCGGTGCCGCCCTGGAGGCACTCGGATTGCCTCCGGTGCAAATCCGGACTCTGGTGCGTACCGGGGACACCCCCCAGGCGGAACGGGAGCGCATGCGCCGCCGCCCACCCCACATCCTAGTGACC
>NZ_DAIRTR010000177.1:0-5130 GCF_036803785.1 Pelomicrobium sp.
GGCGCTACGGTGGGGCCTCTCATCATGGCCGGCGTGCTGTACTTTGGAGGGGACTATCGGCTAAGTTTCGCGGTGCTGATTATTCCAGCTCTCGTTTCCCTGGCCACGCTACTCACGGCGCGCGCACTCTATCCCCGCCCGCGCGATCTCGAGCCGATGAGCGTCAAGCTGGACATGCATGATTTCGCTCAGCCATTCTGGCTGTATGTAGCCGCGTCGGCCTGCATCGCCGCCGGCTTCGCCGACTATCCGCTCATCGCTTATCACTTCGGCAAGACTGAGAGTCTGCCCAAGGAATGGATTCCTGTTCTCTACGCGGTTGCAATGATGGTGGACGGAGTGGCGGCGCTCGTCTTCGGCTATCTTTATGACCGTAAAGGCATGGGGGTACTTTTAGCGAGTGCCGCGATCGCGATACCCGTCGCACCGCTGGTTTTCTTGGGCGGTTTCGCCGCAGCGCTCGTTGGCGTCGTCCTGTGGGGCATCGGGATGGGCGCTCAAGAATCGATCATGAAAGCGGCCGTGGCTGCAATGTCTCCCTCAGAGCGGCGAGGCACGGCGTTCGGACTGTTCAACGGATATTTCGGCGTCTTTTGGTTTCTAGGCAGCGCTTTGATGGGACTGCTCTACGACGTTTCCCTCTCGGCGCTGATTGTTTTTTCCGTCGGCATCCAGCTGGCTGCACTCCCGTTGTTATATCTAGTAATGCGCCGGCTGGTTTTCACCCCAGGGCGTGATACACGGAGTTATTAAGGCGAAACAAAACACCCGGTCATGTCGGGCTGCAGCGCAGGGCATGCCGGGCTGTGAGGGCAAAGCGCGGACGAGGGCGGCTGGTTTCCGTAACGCGCGAAGGAACCTGATGATGCGGCGCCCGAGCGGCTCGGGACCGTCGACGGCGACCTTCCGAGCTTAGGGTCTTGAGGTGGTTCCAGACCAGCGCGTGGGGGTTGAGCCGGGGTGCGTGGGGCGGCTGAAACGGCTGCAAGCGGCCCCTGGGTCGAAGCGACAAAACGGCGCACGGCGCCTGAGCGGTGAACCGAATGCTCTTCGGCGATGAGAAAGAAGGGCGGGTGCCAGACGTGTAGCCGCCGTTGCAGGAACTCGATGAAGAGCACGGCGCTGAGCCTTTGCTCGGAGGGCATAAAGCGCAGCCCCCGCGGGCTGAACGCCGAGAGCATGTCGAGCCTGAAGCGCGCCGCCGTGGTATCGAGCACCGGGGTCCCGCCCATCGGCGCCCAAAGAATGCCACTGGGCTGGCCGGAGTGTACGGCCGCCTCGTCGACAGAGACGATCTGCGCCCCGAGCCGCCCGGCCTGCGCCCCAATTCTCGGATACTCTAACCTCATTCCGCCCTCCGCCAGCGGCCGCTGGGACGAGGGCCGCGGCTTCCTGAGCAAGCGCCAGAGCAAGACCTCCCAGAAACGCATGCTGAAGCGCCCGCGAATAAGACTGCGCGCCATGCCTCGCGTCCACAGCGCGACTTCGCACTCCAGCTGCAGTGGATTTTTTCATCGTCATCGCTCGATACAGCCACGCCAGCGCCTCCCCGTCGAGGTTGGGCGGTCGTCCCGCAATCCGCTTGGCGCGCAGCGCCTCAAACCCGTCTTCCCGGAGCACGCCAGCCATTCCATAGAGGCGCAGCCCCGCAAAACGCGTGCGCCGGGATCACCGCTTCGGATGACCATCTGGCTTACGCCTGCTCGATCGCCCGGATGCGAATCTCCTCCAACGCCCGGCGCGAAAGCACGCGTCCGTCGCCTGTTTTCAGCGCATGCCCCGGGGAAAGATCCCCCCTGGGCCACGGCGAGAAAAAAACGTTCCCATGCTCATGCACGATCTAGTAAACCGACGCCTCACCTGGACCATGCGGATGAGCCGGAGTCTAGCGAGTCGATCCCGGTACCGCGCACTGCGACGGCTCTGGAGGCGCAGCGGCGTCTGCATGGTCGGCATGAGGGGTACGTCTTCACGGACCGGGGGAGGCCGATGCGAACCCCGAGCACCTTCCCCTAGCGCTAGGTGCCCAGGGCGGCGGAAATCGCCGTTTCCGGTGGCGCAGGTTGGGCCACGTAGGCTAAACATGAGCGGCCTGCCCTGGGGGCGACCCAGGAAGCAGGCGACGGGGCAACGGAGGAGAGGGTGCAGCGCTCCGCCCGCTTCGACGGCGGCTATCTGGTGAATACCGTACCCGTCCCGGACCTGGTCACGAGCAGCGTGGCCTCCTCTCTGGCTGGGAAGCGGGGAGGCTGCCGCCCCGCGAGGGGTAGGGACAATTTGACGGGCAGTGCCGTAAAATGTACTCCCAATCCTCGATGCCCCGGTAGCTCAGTGGATAGAGCAGCCCCCTCCTAAGGGGCAGGTCGCACGTTCGATTCGTGTTCGGGGCGCCAACTTTTCACGCTCCCGCCCGAGGCATCCTCCCGGCGGGAAAACGAGCCTCATAGCCGCACGGCTGCCTCCTGCCGAGCGCCCCGCCTCTCGGGCGCGGAAAAGGCAGCGACCCCCACGTCTCGTCGCGCGCCCTCGCCGCCTTCCCACCGTCTTCCCTTCTTTTAAACGGGTCACCATCTCCGCCGTGGCCCGCCGAAGGGAAATCGCCCCCGGCGGTGCTGGATCATGAGATAGCCTCCCAGCATGCCGCCCAGGTGGGCAAAATGCGCAACGCCCGGTTGGACGCCGGTGATCCCCATGTAGAGGGTAAGCAACCCGTATAAGGTGACGAACAGCCACGCCGGCAGGGGAATCGGAGGAAAGATGAGCATGATGGTCCGGCGCGGAAAATACATGCCGAAGGCGAGGAGCAACCCGAACACCCCGCCCGACGCACCCACGGTCGGATAAGGCGGCGCGCTGGTCATGGCAGCGACCAGCAGTTGGGCGATGCCGGCGGTGATGACGCAGGCGAAGTAAAACGCGAGATAGAAGCGAGGACCAAACAGGCGCTCCAGCTCCGAACCGAACATGTACAGCGCGAACATGTTGAAGAACAAGTGCGCGATGCCGCCGTGCAGAAAGCTGTAGGTGACGAGCTGCCAGAGCTGGAACCCGCCGCCCACATCGGGCCCGAAGGACCCATCGCCCGCCAGGGGCCACAGAGCGAAGGACATCACCAGCTGCTGTCCGGTCGCGAGCTGGAGCAGAAAGACCGCCGTGTTGGCAATGATGAGGATTTGCGTGATGGGGGGCATCGATGGGCCTTAGCGTCCGGATGGTCCGGGCATTACCATAGGATAGATTCCATTTCGCGCTCTAGGTTCAGCAACGTCGAGGCGCGAGGAGATCATCCCCCCGCGGCGTACCGCCTTGACGGGCTGTGCCGAGCGCTCTATCAATGGTAACCTGTCGCCATTATGGGTGAGGAGATGGGCTGCGGCTCATTTGAGCCACAAGACTTGGACGCACACCCCGAGCGGCTGCCCGGGGAAGAAGACCGGTTCCAGGCAATCGGAGAGCGCAACGAGCCCCCGCGCCGGGGGGGAAATCGGCAGGCTAGCGCCCGCAGCGGGGATCGGGCACCGCCAGGACGATTCCCTCCTCGCCAACGGGACATTGCGGGCAGCTGCGGCCATGCCGTTCCGGGATCATTTGCAACAGCGTGGCGAGGGGGCGAAACGCCGGTGCTGTACTCGGCCGATTGCTTTCAACCCCCTGTGGCCGTCGCTGCCGACGCGCTCCTTTCGTTTGAGCGACTCCTCTGGGACGGGTACGCTTTTCCCTGTTTGGGTAGGCGGCCCCGACGAGCGGCCTTGGACCCGGCGGCAAGCCTTCGGGGGCAGGCATCCCATGGGACGGACGGATCCACGTCCCTGCGACAGCGTATCTGGATTCCTGGACGCTTGCCTCCATCTGGCCCAGGTGCCGAGCCACCCGCCTCGCCCGGGTGAGATACCACTGTTCCACATGATGGCAAGCGTCACCGTGCCGCGCCACGTGACCTTCGGGTTCGGGGAATGCGGCGCGGCGCTGTGCTTCCCGCTCGAGCTGGAGCGCATGAATTTTCAGGAATTGCCCGCGCGCATCGAGCTCGCCTGGCGTCGGGGCCGCTCGGGGCTCCTGGAAGTGCGCGACGAGCAGGAGCACGACGGGGCCGAAGCCTACTTCGACATCCAGGACGATCGCATTGTCCACAAGCGCTCGGTGATCTCCTCCCTGCTCACCGTGCAACCCGAGGCGATCCGGCACGACCAGCTCGGGTACTTCATGCAGTCTGGGCTGCCAGAGGGGGGCTCTTTCGAGGTCGCGCAACGAATGGCGTAAAATTTTTTCTTTTCATCTTTTGCCCCATGGTTCAATCGTATTCGATCCGACGGTCGCTATGGGTTCCCCTGTTGGCCCTGCTTTCCGCGCTCGGCCACGCGGAGACGCTCCACGTGCGGGCCGTGGACGGCACCACCATCTCAGTGACCCGGGAGGGCTCGGGGCCGGTGATCGCCTTGTGGCTGCCCTCCGAGCACGGCTTGACCGCAGGGGACCGGGAGGTGGCCCGGGGCCTCGCCGGACGGGGTTTCGAGGTTTGGCTCGCCGACCTGCATGCCGCCCGCTTCCTCGCAGCCGTGCCCAGCCAGATGGACCAGATCCCCCCCTCCGATGCCGTGGCGGTGCTCGCCAAGGCTGCGGAAAGCTCGAAGCCCATCCTGCTGATTGCCGAGGAGCGGGGAGCGGTGCTCGCCCTGGAGGCCGCCGATCTGTGGCGCCGGGAGGCGGGCGCGTCGGCACCCGCCCTTAAAGGAGTGATCCTGCTCTCGCCCAATTTCTACGCCGCCACGCCCGACCCCGGCGAAGAGCCACGCTACGTCCCAGCGGCGGGAGTGAACCATCTTCCCGTGGCCATCATCCAACCCACCCTGTCGCCCTGGTACTGGTGGGTGGACGAACTGAAAGCGCTCCTCGCCCGCCACGGCGCGCCGGTGTACGTCTATTACCTCCAGACGGTGCGAGACCGCTTCTACTTCCGAGAGGATGCCACCGCAGACGAGCAGACCATGGCGGCCAAGCTCCCCGCCGTGCTGGAGGCGGCATGGAAAAAGATCAATGGAAGGAATCCGTCATGAGGAAACCCGTAGCGTGGATGATCTTGCTCCTCGCGTTGCCCTTGACAGAGCTCGCCGACGGGCGGGAGCTCAAGCC
>NZ_DAIRTR010000178.1:0-5116 GCF_036803785.1 Pelomicrobium sp.
CATGATGCCTGCGGTGTGGGCTTCATCGCCCACATCAAGGGCAGGAAATCCCATACCATCATCGAACAGGGCCTGGAAATCCTCAAGAACCTCACCCACCGGGGTGCGGTCGGGGCCGACCCCAAAGCAGGCGACGGCGCCGGCATCCTGATCCAGATCCCGGATCAATTCTTCCGGGAAGAGATGGCCAAGCAAGGCGTGCGGCTGCCCCCGCCCGGCCAATACGGAGTCGGCATGGTGTTCCTGCCCCAGGAGCCCGCCTCCCGTCTTGCGTGCGAATACGAAATCGAACGAGCCATCAAGGACGAGGGTCAGGTCCTGCTCGGCTGGCGCGACGTGCCCCGGGACCGCTCGGTGCTGGGCGAATCGGTGAAGGCCATCGAGCCCGTCATCCGTCAGGTGTTCATCGGCCGGGGCAAAGGCGTGACCGTCACCGACGCCCTGGAGCGCAAGCTCTACATCATCCGTCGGGTGTCGGGTAATGCCATCCGGGCCCTCAACCTGGCCCACGGCAAGGAGTTCTACGTCCCCTCCCTGTCGGCACGCACTATCGTCTACAAGGGCATGCTCCTTGCCCGGGACATCGCCAACTACTATCTGGAGCTCAAGGACCCGCGGGTCGCCTCGGCCCTTGCCCTGGTGCACCAGCGGTTCTCCACCAACACCTTCCCGAGCTGGGAGCTGGCGCACCCCTTCCGCATGATCGCCCACAACGGGGAGATCAACACCCTGCGCGGTAACGTGAACTGGATTCGCGCCCGCCAGCAGGCCATCAGCTCCCCCATCCTGGGCAAGGACCTGGACAAGGTCTGGCCCCTGATCTATCCGGGCCAGTCCGACTCGGCTTCCTTCGACAATGCCCTGGAGCTGCTGGTGATGGGGGGCTATTCCCTCGCCCACGCCATGATGCTGCTCATCCCCGAGGCATGGGAGGGCCATACCCTCATGGATCCCGCCCGGCGGGCATTCTACGAATACCACGCGGCCATGATGGAACCATGGGACGGACCGGCGGCCATCGCCTTCACCGACGGGCGCCAGATTGGGGCGACCCTGGACAGGAACGGCCTGCGGCCTGCCCGCTATCTGGTGACCGACGATGACCATGTGGTCATGGCCTCCGAAACCGGCGTGCTGCCAATCCCTGAAGAGAGAATCGTCAAGAAGTGGCGGCTGCAGCCGGGCAAGATGTTTCTGATCGACCTGGAGGCGGGCCGAATCATCGACGACAAGGAGCTGAAAGACACCCTCGCCGCCGCCCGTCCCTATCGGGAATGGATCGAGCGCATCCGCATCAAGCTGGACGAACTCCCCGCCCCGGCCGAAAGGCGGGAGCCGGCCCGGGAGTCGCTCCTCGATCGCCAGCAGGCCTTCGCCTACACCCAGGAGGACCTCAAGTTCCAGCTTGCCCCCATGGCGGTGAATGGGGAGGAGCCGGTCGGCTCCATGGGCAACGACAGCCCTCTCGCGGTGCTGTCGCTCAAGAACAAGACGCTCTACCACTATTTCAAGCAGCTCTTCGCCCAGGTCACCAATCCGGCCATCGACCCGATTCGGGAAGAGCTGGTGATGTCGCTCGTCACCTTCATCGGGCCCAAGCCCAACCTGCTGGGCATCGACGAGATGAATCCACCCCTGCGGTTGGAGGTGAGCCAGCCGGTGCTGGATTTCGACCAGATGGAGACCATCCGGCACATCGAGAAGTACACCGATGGCAAGTTCAAGTCGTGCGAGCTGGATATCACCTATCCGGTGGCCTGGGGCAAGGAGGCCATCGAGGCGCGGCTCGCCAACCTGTGCGCCATGGCCGAGGACGCGGTACGCTCGGGCTACACCATCCTCATCATTTCGGACCGGAAAGTGGACCGGGAGCGCGTGGCAATCCCGGCGTTGCTGGCGCTGTCCGCCATCCACCAGCATCTAGTGAGCAAAGGCCTGCGCACCTCCACAGGCCTGGTGGTGGAAACAGGATCGGCCCGGGAAGTGCATCACTTCGCCCTGCTGGGAGGCTACGGCGCCGAAGCCGTCCACCCCTATCTCGCCTTCGAGACCTTGATCGACATGGCGGAAAAGGGCCTGCTGGGCGAAGTGGACGCCAAGAAGGCGTGCAAGAACTTCATCAAGGCGATAGGCAAGGGCTTGCGCAAGGTGATGTCCAAAATGGGCATTTCCACCTACATGTCCTACACCGGCGCCCAGATCTTCGAGGCGGTGGGCCTGTCCCGGGCCCTGGTGGACAAGTACTTCACCGGCACCACTTCTACGGTGGAGGGGATCGGCGTATTCGAAGTGGCAGAGGAGGCGATCCGCACCCACCGGCAAGCCTTCAGCGACGACCCGGTGCTGGCCCATGCCCTGGACGCGGGCGGCGAATACCACTACCGGGTCCGGGGCGAGGACCACATGTGGACCCCGGATGCCATCGCCAAGCTTCAGCACGCGACCCGCTCCGGGTCCTACCGGACGTACAAGGAATACGCGGACATCATCAATGACCAGTCGAAGCGGCTCATGACCCTGCGGGGGCTGTTCGAGTTTCGCTTCGATCGGGTAACCCCGGTACCCATCGAGGAAGTGGAGCCTGCTTCCGAGATCGTCAAGCGCTTCTCCACCGGCGCCATGTCCTTGGGGTCCATCTCCACCGAGGCCCACACCACCCTCGCCATCGCCATGAACCGCATCGGCGGCAAGTCCAACACCGGCGAGGGGGGTGAGGACCGGCGCCGCTACGCGCCGGTCAAGCCGGGGGAGACCCTCATGTCGCGCCTGGGCCGTGACCGAGTGGAAGTGGACATTCCCCTGCGGGAGGGCGACTCCCTCAAGTCCAAGATCAAGCAGGTGGCCTCGGGCCGCTTTGGCGTGACCGCGGAGTACCTGGCCTCCGCCGAGCAGATCCAGATCAAGATCGCCCAAGGGGCGAAGCCCGGCGAGGGCGGGCAGCTACCCGGACGCAAGGTGTCGGAATACATCGCGGAGCTGCGCTACTCCACCCCAGGGGTGGAGTTGATCTCCCCGCCGCCCCACCACGACATCTATTCCATCGAGGACCTGGCGCAACTGATCCACGATCTCAAGAACTCGAATCCCCAGGCCGAGATCAGCGTCAAGCTGGTCTCAGAAGTGGGCGTGGGTACCATCGCCGCCGGGGTGGCCAAGGCCAAAGCAGACCACGTCACCATCGCCGGCCATGATGGCGGCACCGGTGCCTCTCCCTGGTCCTCCATCAAGCATGCGGGCACGCCCTGGGAGCTGGGCCTTGCGGAGACCCAGCAAACCCTGGTGCTGAACCGGCTACGGGGCCGCATCGCGGTCCAGGCCGACGGCCAGATGAAGACGGGACGCGACGTGGTGATCGGCGCAATCCTTGGTGCGGACGAGTTCGGCTTCGCCACCGCGCCCTTGGTGGTGGAAGGCTGCATTATGATGCGCAAGTGCCACCTGAACACCTGTCCTGTGGGAGTGGCCACCCAGGATCCGGTGTTGCGACGGAAATTCGAGGGCAAGCCCGAGCACGTGGTGAACTACTTCTTCTTCGTGGCCGAGGAGGTGCGGGAGCTCATGGCCCGGCTTGGCGTGCGCAAGTTCAACGACTTGATCGGCCGCACCGAGCTGCTCGACATGCGCAAGGGCATCGACCACTGGAAAGCCCGGGGGCTCGACTTCTCTCGCATTTTCTATATGCCGCCGATGCCGCCCGAGGTGGCGCGCTACAAGTGCGAGGAACAGGACCATGGGCTCGAGCGGGCGCTGGATCAACGGTTGATCCAGCTCGCCCAGCCGGCACTGGAGCGGGGCGAAAAAGTGACCATCGAGATGCCCATCCGCAACATTCACCGCACGGTGGGCACCATGCTCTCCTATGAGGTAGCCAAGCGCTACGGCCACGACGGGCTGCCGGATGACACCATCCACATCCGCTTCGCCGGCTCCGCCGGGCAGAGCTTTGGCGCATTCCTGGCGCGCGGGATTACTCTGGATCTCATCGGCGAGACCAATGACTACTGCGGCAAGGGCCTCTCGGGCGGACGCATCGCGGTCCAGCCCTCACCCAAGTTCCGCGGCAACCCGCTAGAGAACATCATCACTGGCAACGTGGTGCTCTACGGCGCTATCTGCGGGGAAGCCTATTTCCGCGGGGTAGCGGGCGAGCGTTTCTGCGTGCGCAATTCGGGCGCTTCAGCGGTAGTTGAAGGGGTGGGCGACCACGGCTGCGAGTACATGACGGGCGGTACCGCCGTGGTACTGGGCATGACCGGGCGCAACTTCGCCGCGGGCATGTCGGGCGGCATCGCCTACGTGCTGGACGAGGACGGCACCTTCGCCGGCCGGTGCAACACGGCCATGGTGACCCTGGAGCCCGTGCTGGCGGAAGCGGAGCAGGAGGCCAAGGTGTCGCGCGACCTCTGGCATCTGGGCCAATCCGACGAGGCGATCCTCAAGCGCCTGATCGAAAACCACGCGCGCTACACAGGAAGCGCCCAAGCAAAGCGCATCCTCGCAGACTGGAACGTGTTGCGCGCGAAGTTTGTGAAAGTCTTCCCGAACGAGTACCGCCGCGCCCTCGGGGAGCTCGCCGCCAAGGGCAAGCGCCTGGCGGCGTAGCGTTTTATTGTCATAGAGGCATAGAGTGGGAAAAATCACCGGATTTATGGAGTACCAGCGCCTCCAGGAGGCCGCTGAGCCCCCCCGGGAGCGGGTGCGGCACTACCGCGAATTCATCCGTCCCCTAAGCGATGAGGAAGCGGCCATCCAGGGAGCGCGTTGCATGGACTGCGGCATCCCCTTCTGCATGCAGGGCTGCCCAGTCAACAACATCATCCCGGACTGGAACGACCTGGTGTATCGGGGCCGCTGGCGCGAAGCCATCGAAACCCTGCATTCCACCAACAACTTCCCCGAATTCACGGGACGTGTCTGTCCCGCCCCCTGCGAGGAAGCCTGCACCCTGCGCATCAACGACGATCCGGTGGGCATTAAATCCATCGAGCATGCGATTGCCGACAAGGCGTGGGAGATGGGCTGGGTCACCCCCCATCCGCCCAAGCGCAAGACCGGTAAGCGGGTAGCCATCGTCGGCTCGGGACCGGCAGGGCTCGCCTGCGCCCAGCAGTTGGCC
>NZ_DAIRTR010000179.1:0-5063 GCF_036803785.1 Pelomicrobium sp.
GTCTCGGGGAGGGCCCTTTCTCGACGTTATCCGGATGGGCGGTGATTTGCCAAGAAAGCTGTGTGAGCCGCAGCCCAGGAAAGCGCTCGAGGGCCTGGCCGATGCCGGAGAGCACCTCCACCGGCAAGGGGGAGGATAGGGCGAGGCTACGGGCCACCCGCACAGCTTGGCGCATTTCCGAGGCCGACCACGGGGTGGGTGGGAAGGTGGCGCGGATCGCCTGGTGCTGCCGCTCCAGGCTCTGTCGTTGGGCGTCGAGCTGCTCGGCGCGGCGGGACAACGTCACTGCCTGCCAGACATCCAGGCCGGCCCAGAGGAGGAGCCCCAGCCCGGTGGCCAGGACCGCCGCCCGGGCGAGCCGGCGGGCTTCCCCCAGGGCATGGTAATGGGTGTGGTGGGCGGCGGCGTACTGGTTGGGGGGTCGGCTCTTGACCAGCGTGTGCAACAGCAGGCCGGTGGCGTCCGAATCGGGCAGGGGGTCACGGTAGCCCAGGCGCGCGGCGAGCCCGCCGATGTCCAGATACGCGTAGCGCACCCGGGGCGAGTCCTGCAGCCGCGCAGCCAGGGCTTGCTCGTCCTGTCGCGAGCACACGATGGCCACGTGCATCGGTCGCTCGGAGGGCAGGAGGCTTAAGCTCTGCAGGTACTGAACGGTGCGGGCAGCCTCGTGGATCACCGTGGCGGTGAACGGGGCGGCACCGGTCGAGGGCGGGCTGCCGTCGGAATGAAGCCCGTCGGAGGAGGGTAGAGCGCTCGCCAAAGGGCTCAGGCGGGAGAAGCTCACGTAGCCGTTCTTGAAATAGGTCTGGCGCACTCCGGCGTCGCGCTCCCAGGTGATGAGCAGCAGGTCTTGGCTGGAGATCAGCCGGGCGATGTACCGGCTCAGGAGGGGCACTGAGTACAGCCCCCGCAGGGGGATTTCGTAATGGACCAGCAGCTCGATCCAGGGCGCGATCCAGCCCGGATTGGTGAGGGCGGAAAACAGAACCCGGTCGTCGCGCCGGCCTACCCGCTTCCGCTCCCGAACCTCCGCGTGGCGAAAGGGTGTGGAGCGGTAGAACTGCTCCAGCTTGCGCGCGAGCAACCCTGAACGCTCAGGCCCGATCAGGTGGGGAACGGTTTCGAAGCGGAAATCCTCTTCCACCAGGTCGGCGAGCATCCACGCCGTGCGGCGGCGTTGGGACAGCTCGGCGGCGTAGGCGGCGAAGGCCCGCCGTCCCGACTCGTCGGCGGTGAAGGCCCCCTCCAGGGAAACATGGCCCCCGTGCCAGCGGTAGGCAGTGAGCCGCTCGGCGGCAAGGAATAGCAACGCGGGCTCGGCCATCAGAAGCGGGTCCTGCTGATGACGTCGTATACGGGCATGAGCACCGAGAACATGACCCAGCCGATGAGCGCTCCCAGCACCAAGGTGAGGAAGGGGCCGATCATGGTCTGGATCCGTTTCACCGACTCGCGCACGTCCCGATCATAGAAATAGGTGACATTGAGCAGCGCCTTGTCCAGGGCGCCGGTCGACTCACCCACCCGCAGCATACGCAGCACCAGGGGGGGGAACAGCCCCACCTCAGCGAAGCTCTGAGTCAGATTCTTCCCTTCCTCGATGCGTCGGCCGACTTGCTCCAGGCTCGCCGCCACCACTCGGTTGCCGGCGATGTCCCGCGCTGCGGCAATGCACTCCAGAATCGAGATGCCAGAAGCATACATCATGGCGAACGTGTTGGCGAAGCGAGCCAGGATGATCTTGTGCAGGATGGGCCCTACGAGCCACAGTTTGAGCTTCAAACCGTCGATGCGGCTCTCCAGCCCGGGCATCAAGCGGGCGCCCAGCCAGATCCCGGCGGCCGCTCCGGCCAACAGCCCGGCAGCGAGATACCAGTAGCTTGCGACCGCCTCCGACACGGCGATCAAGAGCTGGGTCTGTAGCGGCACCGCCTGGCCGATGTTCTGCATGAAACCGGAGAGCTGGGGCACTAGATACAGCATCAGGAACAGAAATACGGCAAGCACCACCACCAAGACCATGGCGGGGTAGAGCATGAGCTGGCGAGTCTGGGCGGCCAGCTCGTCCTGCCACTTGAGGCTTTCCGTGATGTGGCCGAAGACTTCGGCGAGCCGGCCGCTTTGCTCTCCCGCGCGCACCAGGCTCACGTGCACTGGCTCGAACACCCGAGGATACGGTGCCATGGCCTGGGACAGGCGCTGCCCGCCTTCCACGCCCTCGATCATATTGGCGATGATCTGGCGAAACGCCGGGTCGTTCATGGTGTCGCGCAAGTCAGCCAAGCTCTCCAGCAGGGGCACGCCAGCCTGGGTGAGGCTCTCCAGGTTGAAGAAGAAGGTGATGAGCTCCTGGCGCCGTACCCGGCGCCCGAGGGCGAGCTGGCTCGCTCGGGCCGGCCGTGCGGAGATGAGATCGAGCCCGCCGCGCTTGAGGCGCAACTCCAGGTCCACCGGGTTGGCGGCATCCTGCATGCCACGGACGCGTTTGCCCGCGGGATCGACGGCGACGTATTGGTACAGAGCCATGGTGGTTTACTCAGCCCCCGGGATCCTAGGCGATCCGGTCGGTGAGGTCGATCACCCGCAACACTTCGTCCAGGGAGGTCACGCCCTCCAGCACTCGCTGGATCGCGTCTTCAGCCAAGGGACGGAATCCCTTGGCGAGGGCCAGGGTGCGGATCTCTCGGGCCGTGGCCCGGCGCGCCACCAGCTCGTCCAGGTCCTCGTCCATCTTGAGCAGCTCCATCACCGCGATGCGGCCGCTGTAGCCCTGGTGATCGCATAGCTCGCAGCCCGCCGCCCGATAAATGGTGGGCGGCGCTTCGTCGCGCTCCAGGCCGAGCAGGCGCCGCTCCAGCTCGCCCGGCTGGTGGGGTTTCTTGCAGTGGTGGCACAGCACCCGCACCAGCCGCTGGGCGATGACCCCGATGATGTTGCCCGCCATGATGTCAGGCAGGATGCCGATGTCCAGCAGACGCGGTATGGCGCCGATGGCGGAGTTGGTGTGCAGGGTGGAATACACCTGATGGCCGGTCATGGCGGCACGGAAGGCCATTTCCGCGGTGGGGTGGTCCCGGATCTCTCCCACCAGGATCACGTCCGGGTCCTGGCGCAGGATGGAGCGGATGCCGCTGGCGAAGTCGAGCTTGGCCGTTTCGTTGACCGAGGTCTGGCGTACCAGGGGCATGGGGTATTCCACCGGGTCTTCTAGGGTCATGATGTTGACCCCGTCGGTGTTGATGTGGTTGAGGATGGAATAGAGGGTGGTGGTCTTGCCGCTACCGGTGGGGCCGGTTACCAGAATGATCCCCTCGGGGCGGGCGATCATGATCTTCAAGGTGGCAAGCGCCTGCTCGTGCAGGCCCAGCATGTCCAGCGGCACGATGCCCTTTTGTCGGTCCAGCACCCGCAGCACCATGTTCTCGCCGTAGGTGGTGGGGTGGGAGGCGACGCGGAAGTCGATGAGCCGGCCCGACAGGCGCAGGGAGATATGGCCGTCCTGGGGGGCTCGGGTCTCGGCGATGTTCATGCCGCTCATGACTTTCAGCCGCACCACCATGGCCGGCCAGTAGGACTTGTGCAGGCTTCTCACCTGCCGTAACACCCCGTCGATGCGGTAGCGAATGCGAAGGAAGCTGTGCTCCGGCTCGAAGTGGATGTCGGAGGCTCCCCGCTGCACAGCGTCCGAGAGCAAGGCGTCGATCAGGCGCACCACCGGCTGGCTGAACTCGTTGACCCCTACCAGGGGGGTCTGGTAGTCCATCTCGCCGGGCTCGATCTCGTGCAGGATACCGTCGATGGACAGCTCGAAGCCGTAGTACTGGTCGATTGCCCGCAGGATATCGGATTCGGCCGCGAGCAGCTGCTGGATGCGGTAGTCCTCCTTGACCAGGGCGCGCACCTGGTCCAAGGCGATGATGTTGTCGGGATCGGCGATGGCGATGGTGAGCTGGCGCCGGCCATGGTCCACGGCGATGGGCAGTATCGCGTAGCGCCGGGCCACTTCTTTGGGGATCAGCTTGATCGCCTGGGCATCGACGATCACCTTGGTGAGGTCGATGCTCTCCTGCCCCAGGCTCTCCGACAGCACGTCCCGGATGGTGGCTTCCGAAAGAAAGCCCAAGGCCACCATCAGCCGCCCCAGGGGCAGGTGGTTTTTGTTCTGCTCCTGCAGGGCGATGCGAAGCTGGTCTTCGCTGATCACCCCCTTTTCCACCAACAGTTGGCCGAGGGGGCGTTGGGTCAGGCTGTGTTCCACGGCGGACATGCCAAAAAATTCGCAAAAACCGTGCCTTTGAAGGGGCCGGCGCTCCCACGGAGCGCCGGCCCTAGCGGCCCGATTCCCCGAGCTCGCGAAGCCGGGCCTCCACCTGGGAAGAATCGAAAGCGGCCGGACCCGCCGCGGCCAAGGCCAAGGCGCGCCGGTAGTATTGTCCCGCCAGCGCCGTCTCTTTCAAGTGATCCAGGCTGACGGCCAGGTTATAAGCGTAATCGGCGTTTGCGGGTTCCAATTTGAACGCCTGGAAGTAGGCCTGCTGAGCTTCGTTCCAGCGGGACTGGGTGGCGTAGAGATTGCCCAGGGCAAAATGGAGGGCGGCGGCCTCGGGCTGCCCCGCCAACAGGATCTTCAGCCGGCTTTCCAAGGCCACGGGGTCCGAGGCCGGTGCCTCCAGCGCCGCAAGCCCTGCCGTGGCCAGGGGGTCCCGAGGGTTCAGTGCGAGCGCCTGGCGGTAAAAGCGCCGGGCCGCGTCGGACTCCCCCCGTTTCACCGCGATGGCCGCAAGCCCCAGCAGGGCGTCTCGGTTGCGCCGGTCCCTGACCAAGAGCGACCGATAATGCCCTTCCGCGGCGCTCAGGTCTCCTGCCTGGAGGGCCTGGTAGGCTTCGGCGAGGGCCGGGTCCACTTCGGGGGAGGCGGTAGTGCGCTCGATGCGGATGCGGGAGGGGACGGCGAGCGGCGCGCTCGCCTCCGCGGCCATGGGGGCCGGGGTCGGCGGAGAGGAGGGTGCCGTCTGAGCCTCGGTTGTGCTTGGGGCTGGAGGAGCACTCGTCGTGGCGGTGGG
>NZ_DAIRTR010000180.1:0-4994 GCF_036803785.1 Pelomicrobium sp.
TCTCCTGGCCCTGGAGAATGTCCCCCGGGCGCTCGCCAACTTCGACACGCGGGGTTTTGTCAAGTTGGTTGCGGCGCGGGGCAGCGGGCGACTGCTGGGCGCCCATGTGCTCGGTTCCGAGGCGGGAGAAATCATTCAGGCGGCGGCCCTGGCGCTGCGTGCGCGGATGAGTATGGCCGAGCTAGCCGAGTCGCTCTTTCCCTATTTGACGATGGTGGAAGGCCTGCGGCTGTGCGCCCAGGCGTTCGCGAAGGACGTCGAGAAGCTCTCCTGTTGCGCGGGCTGAGTCGCGGAGAAATCTCGTGCCAAGACTGGAAAAGTCGAATGAAACCACCCTCAAGGGCTTCTTGGCAGGCGGGGCGCTGGCCGCGATCGGGGTATCCCTGTGTTGCCTCGGGCCCCTGGCGCTGGTGAGCCTGGGGCTCGGAGGCGCCTGGGTGGCACACTTGACTGCCCTTGAGCCCTACCGTCCCTTGTTCCTCGGAGTCGCGGCGGTCGTGTTGGTCCTGGCCTATCGCCGGCTTTACCGCTCCGGGGGAGAGGAAACATCGTGCGCATCCGGCACCCCGTGCACCGCGCCGCGGGCCCAGCGCTTGTACAAGGGCCTGTTTTGGGCCGTTGCGGTGCTGGTGCTACTCTCCGGCGCTACGCCCTATATCGCCCCGCTGTTCTATTGATCACGTGTTGATGGGAGATAGAGCGCGATGAACACAGGTGTGCGGAGGTACGTGGGTATCTTGGGTCTGGGGATGCTGATGAGCGTCCCGGCCTTTTCGGCACAGCAGACCGTCGTGCTGGAGGTGCCCGGCATGAGCTGCCCTGTCTGCCCCATTACCGTAAGAAAAAGCCTGGAAAAAGTACCGGGCGTCATTCAGGCGGTCGTGACCTACGAGCCCAGGGAGGCCGTGGTCACTTATGACGACACCCGCACCACGCCGCAGGCACTGATGGAAGCCACGGCCAACGCGGGCTATCCCGCCATCGTCAAAGGGACGCGGCGATGACGGAGGCTTACGGGCTCGACTTTTCCGGCCCGTGGGGAATAAAGGGTTCGATGGAGGTGCCCACAGGGCAGTTGGCCATTAATGAAGCGCGGGCTTTGCCGCGGCCTGCTGCCTTGGCGTGACCGCTGCCCGCTCGGCGCTCACCGCGATCGGCGCCGCTTTCCTGATCAACGATGCCTCTTTGCTCCCTTTGTATGAGGGCTTGTCCAAGCTGAGCGTGTGGCTTTTCCACCGCTCGGCCCGCGCCTACGGAAAACTTGTGCTTTCTTTCCTATGAAACCCGTTAAAGCGCGTCAATGAAGGCTGCCATCTTGCGGCGCATCGCGGCATCCGGCAGCCGGCCGTATCCCGCTTGCATGTTGTCTTCCAGGTGCTGGGGCTTGCCCGTGGCGGGAATGGCGCAGGTGACTGCCGGATGGGAAACGATATATTTGAGAAAGAATTGGGCCCAGCTCGCGCAATCGAACTCGGCGGCCCATTCCGGCACGCTTTTCCCCCTTACCCGCGAGAACAGGTTGGCCTGGGCGAAAGGCCGGTTGGCGATCACCGCAGTTCCGGTATCGGCAGCCAGTGGCAGCAGCCGCCGTTCCGCTTCTCGCTCAGCGATGGAATAGTTGAGTTGCACGAAGTCGAACTCGCGGGTCCTCAGGATCTGCTCCAAGGCGTCGTAGGCGCCTTCGTGGTAATGGGTGATGCCGATGTAGCGAATGCGGCCTTGCGCTTTCCAGGCCTTGAGCGTTTGCCGATGAGTGTCCAGGTCCAGGAGGTTGTGGATCTGCATGAGATCCAAGCGCGCGATCCGCAGGCGACGCAAGGACTGCTCCATCTGGCGGATGCCTGCCTCGCGGCCGGTGGTCCAGACCTTGGTGGCGTAGAATAGCTGGCCCGCCAACCCGAGTCCGGTAGCGAGGTCTCCGACCACCGTTTCTGCACTTCCGTACATGGGGGAGCTGTCGATCAGCGTGCCCCCGCGCTGGACGAACCCCCGCAGCACCTCCTTGAGGGGCGCGCGCTCGGCGGCACTTCCCCCCACGTCGAAGGTGCGGTAAGTGCCGAGCCCGATCACCGGGAGCGTCTCGCCGGTCCTTGGGATCGGACGCTTCAGGATTTCCTGGCCCCCGGGGACTTGGGCGAAGGCGCCAGGGCCCAAGGCCGCGCTTGCCGCCATGGCTTGGAGCACCCGGCGCCGCAGGGGGGAAGATGGAGTAGCGGTCATGGGACGGTTTTCTGCGCGATGGAAGGGGTGGGGAACGCCGTGGATGACGCGCGCCGGCGCAGGGCCTCGTGGCGCGCGCCCAGCTTGATTCCGAGGACAAGGGACAGCAGTGCCAGGGGCAGGGCGGCGAGGGAGATGCCTGTGGCGCCCAGCCCCAGTGCTTTCAGCGCCGTGTGCAGCCAGCCGCTCGCTGCGTCGCCGCCCCGGTAGACCACGGTATCGATGAAGTTCTTGGCCTTGTATTTTTCTTCCACCGAGATCACGGTGAACAGCGCTTCCCGCGCTGGTTTGGCGAGGAAGAAATTGCAGGCACGCCGCAGAACTTGGAATACCACGATCACGCCCAGCACCGGAAACACCGCCAGCACGGCAAAGCCAACGAGGGAAAGCAAGGGAAGAGCAGCAAGGGCCAGCCCAAGCCCGTAGCGTACCAGGACGCGGCCGGTTAGGAAGAGCTGACCCACCAGGGTGAGGGTGTTCACCGCCAGGTCCATGGCGGCGAAGAGCTGGGTGCGGCCGCCCGGCGTGGGGATAGTGTCGCGCACGATGCGGGCTTGCTCGAAGTAGAGAAAGGTGGACAGCGCCGTGAACAGCACGATGTAGAGGCCGACGCCCAGGAGGTAAGGCGAGCGCAGGGTGAGGGTCAAGCCCGCCAGCGGGCTGCCGCCCACGGCCCGGTCCCGGAGAGCCATGCCCGGGACCGGGGACGCTGAACGGTCGGACCACCGCAACAGAGCGGCAATGAATGCCAGCGTTGCAGCGAGAAAGGCGCAGGAGACGAGGAGCAGGTTGGCCGGCCCCAGTTGCTGCGCTAGCCACACCGTCAGCAGGGGGCCCGTCACCGCACCGAGGCTGCCGCCAGCGGCAATGGCACCGAAGAGCCGTTTCGCCTGGTCGCTGTCGAAGAGATCCGCCATGAAGCTCCAGAAGACGGACACGACGAACAGATTGAACACGCTCACCCATACGAAGAAGCCACGAGCCAAGGGCTCCCGGGGAGCGCCACCCTCCAGTGCCAGGTAGAAGGCGAGCAGATGCGCAGCGAAGAAGAGGTATACGACGGGTACCAGGCGGCGCAGCCGTATCCGAGCGACCGCCCAGCCGAACAAGGGCGTCGCCGCGAGCATCGCGGCGAAGGTGGCGGTGAAGGTCCACGGCAGAGTCTCCACGCCCCCTTGGATACCCATTTCGTCTCGTACCGGCCGCAGCACGTAGTAGCTGCACAGCAGGCAGAAGAAGTAGGCGCCCGCCAGCAAGGCAGCGGGCCGCTCCTGGCGGGGAATACCGGTCAGCGACAGGCGCGGGGTGGGAGGCACGAGACCGTCGTTGCGCTTTTCCTGGTGGAACGAACGTCCTTTTCCTCGGCCCGCGAGCCGCAGGGGGATATGCGGACTGCGCCGCTGCTCGCCAAGGCGCGGATTCGCCCTCAACGATAAGTCGTTCGCCCCACCGGCGCAAGCCTATACAATCGCGGGCATGCGTTGGATCGATACGGAAATTCGTCGTGCATTGCTGGCCGGGGCACGGGACGCCTTGGGCGCTCCAGCCATGGTGCTGTTCGCCGGCATGGTGGGTTTCGGAGCCCTGGGGCGGGAGAGCGGCCTGGGCTTGTGGGTGACTTCCGCCACCAGTTTGCTCATCTATGCTCTGCCGGGGCAGGTGGTGTTCGTGGAAATGTTCGCGGTGGGCGCCTCGGGCCTCGCCATCTTCCTCGCTGTCTCCCTCACCGCCGCCCGCTTCTTGCCCATGACCCTCACCCTCATGCCCCAGGTGCCCCGCGCCCACCAGGGACGCTTCCTGTATGCCCTGGTGCACCTCATCTCCATGACCACCTGGGCCTCCATGATGAGCACCTTTCCCCGCCTCAAGCCGGAAGAGCGGCTGCCGTACTTCACCGGTTTCGGTCTAGTGTGCTGGGGCGTATCGGTGCCCGGTACGGTCCTGGGTTATCTCGCCGCGGGTCACGTGCCCACGTCCGTCACCCTGGGGCTCGTGTTTCTGAACCCACTTTTTTTCTTTCTCCTCTTTGCGGAGGTGCGCCAGCGGGCGAGCCGGCTCGCGCTCCTGATCGGGGGCGTGAGCGGTCCCTTGGTACACCTGGCAGCGCCCAGCTGGAGCCTACTGCTATGCGGCGTGGTGGGCGGATCGGTCGCGTTCCTGCTGGAACGAAGGTGGGAGCGCCGTGGCTGCTGATCTCGCCCGCTCCCCCTATTGGCCCTGGATCCTGCTCGCGGCTGCCACGGCAGGGACTTATTTGTGGCGAGGGCTGGGCGTTGCTTTTGCCGGCCGGCTGCGCCTGCATAGCCCCCTATTCCAGTGGTTCACCTGCGTCACCTACGCCATGCTGGCGGCCCTGGTGGCGCGGGTCATCGTGCTTCCGGTGGGGATCCTGGCGGAAACGCCCCTTGCCTTCCGGCTGGTCGCCGCCGCGGCGGGCATGGCGGTGATGCTGTGGCGACACGGCGGCCTGGTTCCGGGCCTGGCCGTCGGCACCGGGCTTCTGATCTTTCTGTCCGCCATGTGAACGGTGACACCTGATCGCCTTATGCCACTCGACGGCTCATGCGCCGCTCGAAGAGTAGCCACGCCGCTGTAGCGGTGCCCGTCACCACCAGGAAGGGCAGCGACCACAGGTTAAGGCGCTGCCATCCCTGGCTGGAGATGAGTGCTCCAGAAGAAAAGGAGGAGGTCGCCATGGTGAGAAAGATTAAGAAATCGTTCACCCCCTGGGTCTTGGCCCGCTCTGCGGGCGTGTGGGTCTCGGTGAGCAGGGT
>NZ_DAIRTR010000181.1:0-4976 GCF_036803785.1 Pelomicrobium sp.
GCGACAACGTGGGCGACTGCGCCGGCATGGCGGCCGACCTGTTCGAGACCTACGCCGTGACCATCATCGCCACGATGCTGCTCGGCGGGCTGCTGTTTTCGCCCAACGTGGCACCGCAAGCAGTGATCTACCCCCTGGCGCTGGGAGGGGTGTCCATCATCGCCTCCATCATCGGCACTTATTTCGTGAAAACCAGCGAAGGGGGCAAGATCATGGGTGCCCTGTACCGGGGCGTGATCGTCTCGGGCGTGCTCGCCCTCATTGCCTTTTGGCCGGTGACCCAGTATTTCATGGGGAGCAACGAGACCTACAGCGTGCTGCAGCTCTGGGGTGCCGCGGTGATCGGGCTTTTGCTGACCGGCGCCATGGTGTGGATCACCGAGTACTACACCGGCACCCAGTTCTCCCCGGTGCGCCATGTGGCCCAAGCGTCCACCACCGGCCACGCCACCAACATCATCGCCGGTCTAGGAGTCTCCATGAAAGCCACGGCGCTTCCAGTGCTGGCCGTGTGCCTGGCGATCTGGGCATCCTACACCTTGGCGGGCCTCTACGGCATCGCCATCGCGGCCACCGCCATGCTTTCCATGACGGGCATCATCGTCGCCCTGGATGCCTACGGCCCGATCACCGATAATGCCGGCGGCATCGCTGAGATGGCAGAGCTGCCCAGAGAGGTGCGCAACATCACCGATCCCCTGGACGCAGTGGGCAACACCACCAAGGCGGTCACCAAGGGCTACGCCATCGGCTCGGCAGGACTGGCGGCGCTGGTGTTGTTCGCCGACTATACCCACGGGTTGGAGGCAGCCGGAAAGAGCGTGGAATTCAGCCTCTCCCATCCAGCAGTCATCATCGGTCTCTTCATCGGCGGGCTCGTCCCCTATCTCTTCGGCGCCATGGCCATGGAGGCGGTGGGCCGCGCCGCCGGCTCGGTGGTAAACGAGGTACGCCGCCAATTCCGGGAGATCGCCGGCATCATGGAAGGAAAGGCGAAACCCGATTATTCCCGGGCGGTGGACATGCTCACCCGCGCCGCCATCAAGGAAATGATCATCCCGTCCCTGCTCCCGGTGCTGGTGCCTATCCTGGTGGCGGTGATCGTAGGCGCGCTCATGGGGGCCGAGGCCGGCCGCATGGCCTTGGGGGGGCTCCTCCTCGGCACCATCGTCACCGGCATCTTCGTCGCCATCTCCATGACCACCGGCGGTGGTGCTTGGGACAACGCCAAGAAGTACATCGAGGACGGTGCCTTCGGCGGCAAGGGCTCCGATGCCCACAAGGCGGCGGTCACCGGCGATACGGTGGGCGACCCCTACAAGGACACCGCCGGGCCGGCGGTGAACCCGCTTATCAAGATCATCAACATCGTCGCCTTGCTGATCGTGCCCCTGCTGTGAGCGGCCGACCGCCGGGTGGGCACGGGCGCACCGCCGCAAGGTGCGCCCGTTCCATTCCCTGCTCGGCTCGATGACCCGAGAGCGGAACGGGAAAGCGCGCAACCCTCCGCTCTTTCGCCCACCTGGGCTGCTCGGTTATCATCGTTTCATTCTGTCCATTCACATCACTGCGGTCTTCCCATGATGAAGCGCGTCCTGACCCTTGAGGCGGCCAAGTCCGTAGCCGCTGCTGCCGAAGCGTTCGCCGACAGCCATGGCTTCAAGGTGGTCATCGCCATCGTGGACGACGGCGGCCATCTCCTTTACCTTCAGCGGGAGCACGATGTGCAGTTCGGGAGCGTGCAGACGGCCATTGGCAAGGCCTATTCGGCGGTGGCGTTCAAACGGCCCACCGTGGAATGGGAAGGGCGCTTCAAGGAAGGGCGATACGGTTACCTTACCATGCCGGGATTGACCGGGCTGCAGGGTGGCGTGCCTCTGGTGATCGGCGGCGAGGTCGTGGGAGGCATCGGCGTCTCCGGCGTCGCCTCCCAGGACGATGAACGCATCGCTAAAGCCGGCGCCGACCTGCTGCTCACCTTGAGCGAAGGAAGCAGGGCATGATTTACGCGTTGGGAGATCGCCGCGTGCAGATCCGCGGCAGCGACTATTTCGTGGCCGACAACGCTACGGTCATCGGCTCCGTGGTGATCGGCCACAATGCTAGCATCTGGTTCAACTGCGTGGTGCGCGGCGACAACGACGTGATCACCATCGGCGACAACTGCAACATCCAGGACGCCTCGGTGCTTCACACCGACGAGGGCGTGAAGCTCACCCTGGAGCGCAACGTGTCGGTGGGCCACATGGTCATGCTGCACGGCTGCCACATCGGTGAAGGAAGCCTGATCGGCATCAAAGCGGTGGTGCTCAATGGCGCACGCATCGGCAGGAACTGCTTAGTTGGCGCCAATACCCTGATCCCGGAAGGCAGGGAAATCCCCGATGGCTCTCTGGTGGTGGGCTCTCCGGGGAAGGTGATCCGCCAGTTGACGCCCGAGGAGATTCAGAAAATCCACGGGATCGCCGATCACTACGTGGAAAACTTCAAGCGCTACAAGGCCAGCCTGCAGCCCGACCCCCGCTAGGGGAGGCTGTTTCGTCCGCGCGGTCCGGGTCCTTTCGGCACAAAGCGCTTCCAGTTCCCGCTACAGCCGGCCGGGTCGCCCCTTCGGCATAGGCATGGAGCCGCTTGAGGGCGAGCGCCTTCTCCCCACCGTCCAATTGGGCCGCCCGCAGGGCCTGCGCCAGCGCATCGATGGTGTGATCGTACGCGACTCGGTCCACCAGGTAGGGTGTGCCGTCCTTGCCCCCGTGGGCGAAGCTGAAGCGGGCCGGATCCCGCAGACTGGTCCTTGCCCCATAGACCAGCTCCGCCACCAACGCCAGCGCCCGCAGGCTTTTGGCTCCCAACCCGGGGATCCCCAGCAAGCCCTCGAAGTCCTTCGGTGCCCGCTCGTAGGTGGCGAGCAGCACTTTGTGGAGCCGCGCCGGATCGACGTCCCCAGGCTCCACACCATGGCGGCGAGGCAGGACCAGCTCGGGCAAGCGCGGTAGCAGCTTGTTCACCTCCCGATCCGGCCGGGCCGCCAGTTCCGTCACGGCTTGCCGTGCGGCAGCGCTCTCCCGTGCTACCAGATTGAAGGACGGCTCTTTCCGGTCGCAGCACACCGCCGCGTGGGGTTCCTCCACGAAGCTTTCCAGCCCTTCGCCCAGCCAGTGATAGCGGCGGGCCATCCCGTGAAGCGCGTGCATGCCCTGCTGCACCACGCACCAGCGGCCCTGCCGGTCGAAAAACAGGGCGTGATGGTAGAGGGCGTAACCGTCCTGAACGCAAGCCGAATCCACCTTGGCAGCCATGCGGCTCGCGTAGACGAGGGGCGCTGCGGCGAGGCCGTCTCGCTGGCAGTGGGCTTCGATTTCCAGGGGCGTGCGGCGGGCCACCGCGCCCTTGCCGCCCGCGGCGTAGAGCCCTAGTTCCCCTTCCAAGCCTTTGAGGCCCTCCTTGAGGGCCCCACAGACGGTCGTGGTCAGGCCGCTCGAGTGCCAGTCAAAGCCCAGCACGCAGCCAAAGGCCTGGAACCAGTAGGGATCCGACAGCCGCAGTAGTGTCTCCCGGGTCCCGTGCTCCGTCACCAGAAAGCGGGCAATCTCCCGCGCCAAGCGCACCATGCGCTCGAACAGCCAGCGCGGCGCGCGCCCCGCGTGCAACGGGAGCTGCGCGTACCCCGTGCGCATACGAAAGGGGCGTCAGCCCTCTTTTTTCGCTACTACCTCAGGCGACCGTCACGTCTTTGCACAGGTACACATCCTGGATCGCGTTCAGCAGAGCGATACCTTCCTTGAACGGCTTCTGGAACGCCTTGCGTCCGGAGATGAGCCCCATGCCGCCGGCGCGTTTGTTGATCACCGCAGTGCGCACCGCCTGGGCCAGGTCTCCTTCCCCTTTGGATTCGCCGCCGGAGTTGATGAGCCCTGCCCGGCCCATGTAGCAGTTGGCCACCTGGTAACGCACCAAGTCGATGGGATGGTCCGAAGTAAGCTCGGAGTAGACCTTGGCGTGGGTCTTGCCGAACTTGAGCACGTTATAGCCGCCGTTCGTCTCCGCCATCTTCTGCTTGACGATGTCCGCCTGAATGGTGACCGCCAGATGATTGGCCTGCCCGGTCAGATCCGCCGCCAAGTGGTAGTCCTTGTCCTGCTGTTTGAACGCCGCGTTGCGCAAGTAGGCCCAAAGAATGGTGGCCATGCCTAGCTCGTGGGCGTACTCGAAGGCCTTAGTGATCTCCTGGATCTGGCGCTTCGACTCCTCGGAACCGTAATAGACGGTGGCTCCCACCGCGCAGGCCCCCATCTCGAAGGCCTGTTTGACCGAAGCAAACAAGATCTGATCGTAGGAATTGGGATAGCTTAGGAATTCGTTGTGGTTGATCTTGAGGATGAAGGGGATCTTGTGGGCGTATTTGCGCGCCACTGCCCCCAGCACCCCCAGGGTGGAGGCAACAGCGTTACAACCGCCCTCAATGGCGAGCTTCACGATGTTCTCCGGGTCGAAGAACATGGGATTGGGCGCGAAGGATGCCCCGCCCGAGTGCTCCACTCCCTGGTCCACCGGCAGGATGGAAAGATAGCCCGTGCCAGCGAGTCGCCCATGGTTGAACAGGGCTTGAAGGCTGCGTAGCACCGGGGGCTTGCGGTCGCTTGCCGCTACCACCCGATCGACGAAGTCGGGTCCAGGCAGATGCAGCGATTCCTTGGGAATGCCCTTGCACACATGGCCGAGCAGGCTTTGCGCTTCCTTGCCCAGCATCGCTTCGATATCGGTCGCGGCGGTTTTCATCACGACGCTCATGGCGCTTCTCCCGTGGACAAAGTCACAACTTGACTGTTCCTATTATCCCTCAGTTGCCGCGCCGGGATAAGCAGGCTCTCCTCTACCGAGAAAGGCGAAGGCCGTCCCTTTGTAACGCGCCTTGCGACCGCTATCGCCTTCCCCGACGGAGGGCTCCGCGAAAGAAGCAGGCCGGGACCGAGGAG
>NZ_DAIRTR010000182.1:0-4891 GCF_036803785.1 Pelomicrobium sp.
GGCTAGAGGGGGCGGGCTGGTTCCTCGGGGGATACTGGGACTTGCAAATCGGCCGTTGGATAAACGACAGCCCGGACAGAACCCATGCGGGTCTGTGGGAGGTGGGCCTCACGCCCGTGCTGCGGCTGCAATGGGACGGCGCCGGAGGCTTTGCTCCGTACCTGGAGGGCGGCATCGGGGCCCATTTCCTGTCGGAGACCTCGGTGAGCCGAGAGCGGCGCTTCGGGTCGAACTTCCAGTTCGGCGATCACCTGGGATTCGGGCTGCGCTTCGGGCCCCGCCAGGCCTTTGACCTGAGCTATCGCTATCAGCATCTGTCCAACGCCGGGATCAAATCTCCTAACAACGGCATCAATTTCCATCAGGTTCGCTTCGGCTATTGGTTTTGAGGTTTGGTCGGTGACCCACGTCCTTGCCCGTAAATGGCGCCCCCGCCGCTTCGAGGAGCTGGTGGGGCAAGAGCACGTGGTGCGAGCGCTGTGTAACGCCCTGGCGCAGGGCAGGCTCCACCATGCCTATCTCCTGACCGGGACCCGAGGGGTGGGCAAGACCACCCTGGCTCGGATTCTGGCCAAGGCGCTCAACTGCGAGAGCGGGGTGAGCGCCACTCCCTGCGGGACATGCAGCGCCTGCCAGGAGATCGATGCCGGCCGCTTCGTCGATCTGATCGAGCTGGACGCCGCCTCCAACACCCAGGTGGACCATATGCGAGAGCTCCTGGAGAATGCGCTCTATGCGCCAGTGAGCGGCCGCTACAAGATCTACATCATCGACGAGGCGCACATGCTCTCTCGCAGCGCCTTCAACGCCATGCTCAAGACGCTGGAGGAGCCGCCGGAACACGTCAAGTTCGTCCTGGCCACCACCGACCCCCAGAAGATCCCGGTCACGGTGCTCTCCCGCTGCCTCCAGTTCAACCTGAAGCGCATCCCGGCGCCTCAGGTCGCCGGGCGGCTGCGTCAGGTACTGGAAGCAGAGGCGATTCCCTTCGAACCCGCTGCGGTCCAGCTCCTGGCGCGGGCGGCCCAGGGAAGCCTTCGGGACGGCTTGAGCCTGCTCGATCAGGCAATCGCCCATGGGGGCGGGCGGGTCCAGGAAGCCTCGGTGCGAGCCATGCTGGGCACGGTGGCCGATGGCGACCTCAGCGCCATCCTGGTGGCGGTGAAGGCCGGCGACGGTGCCCGGCTCAAGGCGATCGCCGACGAGATGGAAGCGGCCGGCGCTTCTTTCGAAGGGGCACTCCAGGATCTGGCCGCCCTGCTCACCCAGGTGGCCCTGGCCCAGGCCGCACCGCAGGCCTTGGGCGAGGAGGTTCCTGACCGGGAACAGGTGCTGGCCCTGGCGCGGCAGCTCGATCCGGAAGAGGTGCAGCTCTACTACCAGATCGCCATCCACGGCCGCCAGGAACTGGACCTCGCCCCGGACGAATACGCCGGGTTCACCATGACGCTTCTGCGCATGCTCTGCTTCACGCCCCAGGGGGAGGAGGCCCCCACAACTCGTTCCTCCCCCTCCGCCGCGGGCGCGGGTACTGCCCCGGCGGCCGCATCCCACCGGGCGGCGTACCCGTCGGAGGTGGACTGGCCGACCGTGGTGGCGAGTCTGGGGCTTTCGGGCATGGCGAGGCAGCTGGCCGAGCATTGCGAGCTGGCGGGTGTCAGCGACCAGGAGATATGCCTTCGCTTGCCCGAGGCTCACCGTTACCTCCTGGACAAACGCTACGAGGACCGGGTGGCGCAGGCCCTGCGCCAACACTTCGGGCGGCCCCTCAAGGTAAAATTCACCTGCGGCACGAGCGCTGGCCTGTCCCCGGCGGAAATGGCCCATCGGGAGCGGCGCGAGCGCCAGAGGAAGGCGATCGAGGCGATCGAAAAGGATCCTTTCGTGCGCGAGCTGATCGAAAACTTCGATGCGCGGTTGGCCGATTCCTCCATCAAGCCGCTCAATTGAAGCCACACGGGGAGCATACCGATGAAAGGCGGAATCGCCGGGCTCATGAAGCAAGCCCAGCAGATGCAGGAAAGCCTGAAGCGCGTCCAGGAAGATCTGGCGAGTCTGGAAGTGGAAGGCCAGGCCGGCGCTGGCATGGTAAAGGTAGTGATGACCTGCCGCCACGACGTCAAGCGGGTCGCCATCGATCCCAGCCTGCTGGGCGGCGAGGACAAGGAGATGCTGGAAGACCTGGTGGCGGCGGCGGTGAACGACGCGGTGCGGCGAGTGGAGGCCACGATCCAGGAGCGCATGAGCGCCGTCACCGCCGGCATGGCCCTGCCGCCCGGGCTCAAGCTGTTCTGAATCCCCGTCATCGGCGGCTGGGGCGGCCGATTTGCCCTGCCCCGAGCAGGGCGTTTCCCCTCCGCCACGTGCCTTCTGTTTCCGCCGCGCGCAGCATTTCACCATGAGGCCCGTCTCCAGCCTGGAAGACCTGGTGCAGGCACTGCGTTGTCTGCCCAGCGTCGGACCCAAATCGGCCCAGCGCATGGCCTATCACCTGCTGCAACGGGATCGGGAGGGGGCGGCTCGGCTCGCCAGGGCACTGGAACAGGCCCTCGAGCGCATCCGTCATTGCGAGCGTTGCAACAACTTCTCCGAAGAGCCCGTATGCGAGTTGTGCCGCTCCCCCCGCCGGGATCCCGCCTTGCTGGCGGTAGTGGAGACCCCGGGGGATCTCCTCATGATGGAGCAAGCCCAGTGCTACCAGGGTCTCTACTTTGTATTGATGGGGCGGCTTTCCCCCCTGGACGGAATCGGTCCCCGGGAGATCGGCTTGGATCGCTTGCTTAAGCGAGTCCAGGACGGGATGGTACGGGAGGTGATCCTCGCCACTAATTTCACCGTGGAAGGAGAAGCCACGGCCCACTACATCGGGGAGCTGTTGCGGGGCCACGGACTGAAGGTGACCCGCATCGCACGAGGCTTGCCCGTGGGCGGGGAGCTGGAGCACGTGGACGCGGGCACCCTCGCCCAGGCAGTCAGGGAGCGGCGGAGTCTGTGATGGCGGGTGCAACCCAGGGAGAACGGCTGCAGAAAGTCCTGGCTCAGGCGGGTTTTGGCTCCCGGCGGGAGATCGAGGCATGGATCCGGGAGGGGCGGGTGAACGTCAATGGGCAGCCGGCGGTGTTGGGCACGCGGGTCAAGCCGGGGGATGCGGTGCGGGTCCACGGGCGCACCCTTCGGGTCCCACCGAGCCAGGACGTCCGGGTCCTCCTCTACCACAAACCGGCGGGGGAGATCGTGAGCCGTCGGGATCCGGAGGGCCGCCCGAGAGTGTTCCAGCACCTGCCGCCAGCCCGGGGTGGCCGCTGGGTGCCCGTGGGTCGGCTCGATTACAATACCGAGGGGCTGCTTATTCTCACCACCTCGGGGGAACTGGCCCACCGTCTCATGCATCCCCGCTATGGGATGGCCCGGGAGTACGCGGTGCGGGTGCGCGGGGCGCTCACGGAGGAAGAGAAGCAGCGGCTCCTCTCCGGCGTGCGGCTCGAAGACGGCCTCGCCCGGCTCGAGGCTCTGGAAGAGATCGGCGGCTCGGGAAGCAATGTGTGGTACCGGATGATCCTGCGGGAGGGTCGCAACCGGGAGGTGCGGCGGCTCGTCGCCGCGGTGGGCCATGAAGTGAGCCGGCTCATCCGCGTCCGTTTTGGCCCCATTGACCTGCCTCCCGACTTGAAGCGAGGACGCTGGCGAGCGTTGGCACCCGAAGCGGTGCAAACCCTGCTTGCGGCAGCGGGCCTGCCCGCGCCTGCGGTTCAGAGCGACGCCGGCAAGAAGAGGCCAGGGAGCCCCGGAGCGCTTCAGCCCGCCGTTTCCCCGGCGGGGCGGGGGCGGTTGCGCTCGAACGGCCGGCACGCCGCCTCCCGGGAAAGCAGGACGCCGCAAGGGAAATCCTCGGCTGCGCACACGAGACAGGGTTCGAAGCAAGCGCGAGGAGAGGACCAATGGAGCAGGACTCGAAGCTCGCCCAGGCGATTCTCGAGCAGGCGGCGGATGCCGTGATCTTTGCCGACCGGGAAGGCGTGATCCGCCTTTGGAACCGGGCGGCCACTGCGCTCTTCGGCTTCACGGGGGAGGAGGCGCTGGGCACAAGCCTCGACCTGATCATTCCCGAGCATTTGAGACCGGCCCACTGGACGGGTTTTCGCCGGGCAATCGAGTCGGGCACGACCCGGCTCGGCGGCCGTCCCACCCTCACCCGGGCACTGCACAAGAGCGGCAAGCGGCTGTACGTGGACATGAGCTTCGCCCTCGTGCGCGACCCCGGGGGGCGCATTGCCGGCTCGGTTGCCATCGCGCGGGACGCAACCGCCCGCTACGAGGAAGAGAAGGACCGTCGCCAGTCAGCCGCGGTACGATGAAGGTCTAAGACGGTGCGCGACTCCCGGGCGGGAGGAGTCTGATCAGACTCCCTTTTTCGGCTGCCCAGGCGGAAGGGGGCTAGGGAAGATCGTCCCGGTGGAGCAGGAACACGTGGCCCGTTCCACCGCTCACCTCCGGCCAAACAAAAGGCAGGTGGGGAAAAGCAGCCTCCAGGGCGTGCCGGTGATGCCCGATCTCCACCACGAGAACGCCATCCGGAGCGAGAAACGAGCGGGCCTGCGCCAGAATGCGGCGCACGAAGTCCAGGCCGTCCACGCCCCCTGCCAAGGCCTCCCGGGGCTCATGCAAGTACTCGGGTGGCAGCACTTCCATCGACGCCTGATCCACGTAAGGCGGGTTCGACACGATCACATCGTAGCGATTGCCTTGTAGGGCTTCGAACAGATCGGAGCGTACGAGCCGCACCCGCTCTTGCAGCCCGTAGTCCCGCACGTTGCGGGCCGCCACCTCCAGGGCTGCGGCGGAAACGTCGGCGGCGTCCACTCGGGCGCCGGGGAAGGCGTGGGCCAGGAGG
>NZ_DAIRTR010000183.1:0-4707 GCF_036803785.1 Pelomicrobium sp.
CCCGGGCACCAGCCCCCCGCCCAGCACCCGGTCGAACTCCGTGATACCGGTGGAGATCCGCGGTTGTTCCCGGGCTTGTACTTCGGCAAGCAATTGCAGCTCTCCCGCCTCGGAAATGGGCGCAAAACGGGGGCCTGCCTTTTCTGCCACCGTCTCCACCAGGGTATTCCAGGCTTGGCAGTGGGGGCACTGCCCCTGCCACTGGAGCACCTGGCCGCCACATTCGGTACAGGCAAAGACGGTCTTGGATTTCGCCATGGGGAGCAGGCCGCGGGGTTCAGGTTCCGTCGGGTGTCCCTCCAGGGGGCGGGGAACCTGAAGGATCGGGACACGCTAACCGACATCGGCCAGGGAATCAAGGGACGGCCCGGTTCGCCGACAACCGCCCCAGGGAGGCGACCGCAGAACCGCACACCGGATGGCAGAAGCCTCGCTGCGGTTCCTCAAACCCAGAAAGTCGGATGAATTCTTGCTTCAATGACAATACGTTGTGAAGTATTCTTAAACGGTTTTCTTGATCTTGCGGGCACCCTTCTCTATACTGGGGGCTCAAACCCTGCAACCGAAGGAGCCGAGCCATGAAAACCCCGCTCGCCAAGCGGTGGATCGCCGCAGGTCTCGCCCTCGCCCTCGCGGGTACTTCTGCCGCTCTGCCGGCCGCCGGTTATGACCCGGAAACGGGTGATCCGGGCGCCGCCATGGCCGCCGACGTCCTGTTCGCCCGGCCCATCGGGCTGGTGGGAACGGTGCTGGGGGCTGCCCTGTGGGTGGTGAGCCTGCCCTTCACCCTGCCCAGCCGCAGCGCCGACGAGGCGGGAGAGGCCCTGGTCGGCCAACAGCTCCGCTACACGTTCGAGCGGCCCTTGGGGGTCGAACCGCGGGATTGGTCCCCCTCGGAAAACGCCCCTCATTGACAAGTTTAGCGATCCACCCGGGGTACCCGGGAAGTCAGGCGGCAGAGCAACTCGTAGCCGATGGTGCCCGCCGCGCGGGCCACTTCGTCCACCGACAACGCTTCTCCCCACAGGATCACCCGGGCCCCTACGCCCGCTTCGGGCAGCGGGGTCAGATCCACGCTCAACATGTCCATGGACACCCGCCCCACCGTTCGGGTGCGCACCCCGTTCACCAGGACCGGGGTGCCGGTCCCCGCGTGGCGCGGATAGCCGTCGGCGTAGCCGCAAGCTACGATGCCGATGCGCATGGAATGGGGAGCGGTGAAAGTCCCGCCATAACCCACCCGATCTCCCGCCTGGAGGGTCTGGACCGCGATCACCTGGCTCTCCAAGGTCATCACCGGCCTCAGTCCCAGCGCTTCCGCGCTCTGGTCGGCGAAGGGGGAAGACCCGTAGAGCATGATGCCCGGCCGGACCCAGTCTCCATGGGTTTGGGGATAGCGCAGCAAGGCTGCCGAGTTGGCCAAGGATCGGGGCAACCGCAAGCCCGCCGCCATGGCCTCGAAGCGTTCGAGCTGGGCGGTCACCCCTTCCGCCCCCTCGTCGGCGGTGGCGAAGTGGGTCATGAGCACGACACTGTCGATTCCCCGGGCAGCCTTAAGGAGCTCCCTGGCAGCGGTGAGCTCGCCGGGCCCCAAACCCAGACGGTTCATGCCAGTGTTGAGCTTCAGGAAAACTTCGAGCGGGTGGGAGCGGCGCGCCGCGGCGAGCATCCGCAGCTGCTCGAGGCTATGCACCACCACTGAAAGCCGGTACGCTCCGGCCATCGCCAGCTCCTCCGGGGAAAAAAAGCCCTCCAGCAGCAGAATTGGCTGGCGAAATCCCCGGTCCCGCAGCTCCACCGCCCGCTCGATCTCCAGCAAAGCAAAGCCATCCGCGTCCCGAAGGGCCTGCGCCGCCTTGAGATACCCATGGCCGTAGGCGTCGGCCTTGATGACGGCAAAGGCCCGGGCGCCCCGCGCGAGCCGCCGGGCTAGGGCGTAGTTGGCAGCAAGGGCGCTCCAGTCGAACAGGGCGCGTAGCGGGCGCATAAAGAGAGGCGGCGATCAATCAGGAAGGCGAAGCACGACCGCGTGGCGGGACAGGCTCGGCTCCTGGCATGAGCTAGCCTCCCGCTTTCATGCGCTGATAGTGGCGGAGAAACACCGCTTCCAACTCGTCGATCACCGCCTCCGCCGGCTGGCCATGGAGCACGTGCCGGGAAAGGCAGACGGAGGTCTCGTGGAATAAGACCCGCGGGTCCAGCATCGGGTAGGTGGCCCGCAGCCGCTGGATGGCCCGCACCACCGTCTCTTTCTCGGGTCTGGGGATGGGAAGGGGCTCAGTGTACGCTTCCCGGCTCGGGCTCTGCGGGGAGCGGGCGGCCAGGAACTCGGCGAAAGTTTCCAGGGTGCGCCGATCCTCCGGGGAAAGGGCCCGGTAGCGCTCGATCAGGGCCTTCTCCCGAGGACTCATTTCGCCACCACGTTGAGGCTGTACACTGGCGCCTTGCGCCGCTCCTGCATGAGATCCAGCGCCGATACCAGGGCCACCAGGACTCGATCGGTGGTTTCCTGGGTCTCGGGCCACTGCCTCCTCGCCTCGTCCAGGAGCTCGCCGATGTTCTCTGGGGTCGGCCGCCCTTCCTCCATGATCATGTCCTCCAGCATCCCGGGCTTGAGCTCCGGGCGAAAGAGGAGCGCGTAGGCGGCCTCGCCCGGGCGGGCGGCGATCCAGCGACCCTGCTCGTCCACCACCAGGGGAGGAACCCCTTCGGGCAGGTCCACCGCGCCGTTGTACAGCACCAGGACCCGGCGCCCGTCCACCGCCTGGGCCAGGGGATCGTCGCGTCCCGCTTCGGTGGCCAAGGCCCGGCTCCAGTAGGCGCTATGGGCAGGCTCGGTCCGGGCCGTGCCGCCCGCGGCCCGAGCGAGCAGAAGCCCGCCGAAGCCCAACCCCACCACCGGGCGGCGGGCCCGCTGAAACAAGGCGATGAGCCTCAGTTCGTCGTCGATCCAGGGCTGCCGCTCTGTGTCCGTCACGGGATACGCCCCGCCCAGCAGCCACAGGGCGTCGTGCTGTAGGGCCGTGCCCGGCAAGCTCTGGCCAGTGAACGGGCGTACATAGGTGAAACCGATGTCCCGCTGCTCCAGCCGGGTTTCGATGAGCCCCAGGAACTCCGAGTAGGTATGTTGCACCACCAGAAAATGCTTCATGCTTTCGCCTTCGCCGGGTTGTTGAACCGCGCCGCCGCAAAATCGACGAAGGTGGTGAGGAGCCGGGAGCGAAACTTCTCCTTCGGCAGGACCATCGACATGATACGGGTGAGCCTGGGCCGGAAGGGCACCGCGACCAGAGTTCTCAATTTGAGCTCTTTTTCCACCGTCGCGCGGGAAAGGACACCGAAGCCGAGCCCCGTCTCCACCACCCCTTTGACCGCCTCGGGGCTGCCCAGCTCCATCACGATGTTCATCTCCTCGGGCGTCAGCCCGTGCTTGGCGAAAAACTGGTCAGCAAACTCCCGCGTCCCGGAACCCGGCTCGCGGCTCACATAGGGCAGCTCTGCCAGCTGCTTTGGCGTGACGCTCGTCGACTGGGCCAAGGGGTGCTGGGGCGCGCAGATCATGACCAGCTCGTCCTCGCACAGAATCTCGTTCTTGAGCTGGGGCAGATGGGGGGGCGATTCGATGAAACCCAGATCGAGCATGTGGTCTGCCACCAGATTCTCGATCATTTCCGAGTTGCCCACCACCAAACGGGGTTGAACCCGGGGATAGGCGGATTTGAACTCCCCTAGGATCCGGGGGATCATGAATTCGGCGATGGTGGTGCTGGCACCGATGGAAAGGGGGCCGGCGAGGCCGCCGGTCATCTCCTGCATCCGTGTCTCCATCTCGGAAGACAGGCTGAGGATGCGCTCGGCGTAGTCAAACACGAGCTGCCCGGCAGGAGTTAGGCTGATCTTGCCGTGGCTGCGCTCGAACAGCCGGGTGTTGAAGTGCTCCTCCAGCTGCTTCACCTGGAAAGTGACCGCCGGCTGGGTCATGAAAAGGAGTTCCGCCGCCTTGGTAAAGGAGAGCTGCTTGGCGACGGTGTAGAAGACCTGGAGTCTGCGGTCGGCCATGGGGTGCAAGCCGTAGGAGCGTCGGTTTTAAGGGCTCGTCTCGAGTCAACGCACTCGGCCGCTGGCCAGGGGCCGGGCAGCCAGATACGATTGAATCACAATTCGTTTTTTGCGGGTAGGCCCATGAGCGAGGGGTGGAAGCGACTCGATCTGGAAGGCGGGGGGGTGCAGGCGGCCAACCTCAAGCTGGCACGGCTTCTGAAGCGAAGGCGGCGAGCCTACGCCCTGCTGCTTGCCGCCCCCCTGGGCTTGCACCGGGCTTACTTGGAGGAACCGCGAGGAGCATGGGTGTTCCGTGGACTCGGCCTGGCCGCCCTCGCCGGCTTCGCCGCGGGGATCCCCTACGCCGGCTGGGCCGCCCTGTCCCTCCTCGCCGGCCTGACCGCCCACGATCTCGTGTGGATCGAAGGCCGTGTGGCAAAGCTCAACAAGGCCCTGCGGATGAAAGTCTGTCTAGGGCAGGCGCCCGGGGCCCCAGCGGGCTTTCGCGGCCGTTTCCCCCACGAGGAGGTGAGCGGGGCGCCCCTCGGCGATACGGACCTCCCCCTCGCCCCCGACGGTCGCGTGCGCTCCTTCGCTGAGCAGGAGGCGCTGCTTCGGGCCCTCGCGCGCCGCGCCTGCTTGTTGCCCGGGCCCCAGCTGCTAGAC
>NZ_DAIRTR010000184.1:0-4611 GCF_036803785.1 Pelomicrobium sp.
CATCTCGCGGAGACCGTGGCAGCGCTCAAGCTCAGGTATGTGGTGATCACCAGCGTCGATCGGGACGATCTGCGGGATGGCGGCGCTCAGCACTTCGCCAATTGCATCCAAGCCGTGCGCAGCCGCTCCCCGGCTACCCGCATCGAGATCCTGGTGCCCGATTTCCGCGGCCGACTGGAAGCAGCCCTCGAGATCCTGACCCGCCATCCGCCGGATGTGATGAACCACAACCTGGAGACGGTACCACGGCTTTACAAGCTGGCGCGGCCGGGAGCGGATTACGCCCACTCCCTCAGGCTGCTCCAAGTCTTCAAGGCCCGAGTGCCGAGCGTGCCCACCAAGTCCGGGCTGATGGTGGGGCTGGGAGAGACGGACGAGGAAATCCTGCAGGTCATGCGCGACCTGCGTGCCCATGACGTGGAGATGCTCACCATCGGGCAATATCTCCAGCCCACGACTGGTCACTTGCCCGTGGTGCGCTACGTGGAGCCCGAGCGGTTCCGGGCCTACGAACAGGCGGCGCGGGAAATGGGCTTTGCCCACGCGGCGTGCGGCCCCCTGGTACGCTCCAGCTACCACGCAGATCTGCAGGCCCACGAAGCCGGCGTCTATTGAGTCGAGCCTCGATTGACCGTCAACCGACGCCTTCCCTTCGCCGGGAACCAGGGGCTCGCCCTGAAACCCCGCCCCACTGCTCGAGGCACCGCGGTCTTTGCCCGTCGCACCGGGACGAAAAACTGCAGTGGGTCGCCGAAACAACCCTTCACCACCTGCCACGGGAGCCCCTTCGCATCCCGTGACGCCGGGCTCTACGCGCCCGCAGCGCCACGTTGATCGCCAAGTCAAACTTACCAGCAGGTGGGTGAGGCCGATCAAATACGACTCCACCAGGCCAAGGACGAGGGCCTCCCACGCCACGGCCTCCCCCAGCCCGATTAGGGCGCAGCCCAGGGTTTGGTGGAAAAGACAACGTGGCGGATGCGCAGGCGCCAGCCTGGCAGAAACCCAATAAAGAGCGTGATCTCCAACAGCACCTCGAAGAGAAGGTTGCCCGCGAGCGGCCCTGGGTTCCAAGGATGGAGGCCGCGAAGCGCCCGGCACGCTCCCCCCAGTACTCGGTTCAGCCAGCGCAGATGGTGCAAGCGCTGGGGATCCGAGTGCAGACTGCCATATCGTAGTGGTCAGCGATCAGTCCCGCTGGGAACAAGCCCTGGCCCCGCGATGGTGGCGTGAGCCAGGAGGCTCGCCCAGGGATGCAGCTCGTGCAACAAATGTTCGGCCTTGGCCGGCGACGCCACATGCGGGCGGAACAGGCCGAACCAGTCCTAGGCGAGGGGGTGAGCCGCCGGAAACCCCACTGCCATATTGCCCACGAGGACGATGGAGCGGCAGCGCATCACCTCCACCATCAGCGTCTCCAGCCTGCTCGGATTGCGCCGGCCGGAGTCGCTTTCCGCCTCCGTGGCGGCGATGGCCTGGGCGGTCATGGCGGCTGCCGGGTGGTGATGCGCCGACCGCCGCAGCGTATGCCTCTGCCCAGTCGGTCGTCGATGGCGCACGGATCAACGACTTGCAGGACAACGCGGGGCCGAAAAGACCGGCAGCCAAGGCATGGTCGGTGTCCGCGTCGAGGCAGACGCAGAACAGGTGCTCGTCGTCAAGGCCACGACAAGCAACATGGAGTTGTGGGTGATCAGCTATGGGAGGCCGCCACGCGAGGGGGCCGAGCCCGAGGCACTGGCCTGTCAACTACAGGGTATCCACGAGGGCCGGCCGCCCCTGTCGCCGGCAGTCACCCGCCGCATCCTCCTTTTCTTCCGCCAGACAAAACCCGACCTGGCACTCCAGGAGACCGTCGCGCTTACGTCACAGCAGAGGGAAGTGCTGGCGCTGCTTGCCCACGGCCTCAGCCTCGCTGAGGCGGCGCGCATGCTAGCCATTTCCCACCACACGGTGGGGGATCACGTTAAGCACATCTACCGCAAGCTCAACATCACCTCCCGCGCCGAGGCCGCGCTCAGGGCAAAAAATCTGGGGCTGCTATGATGAGCCGAGCTTGCGACCAGGATTTCCTGCAGAGGATAGCGTTGAGCAATTCGATGGCCAGAGGCAAGACAATAGCGAAGCTCTTGTCTCAGTCGATGGACGTGAGTGTCTCTGGATAGCTCAATCGGGTCGCGGCCAGCTGTTTAGCTGATACTTCCACTGCCTGGGCGAACTTCTCCGAGGTCTGCAGCTCTCCCCCACGTGCGGGTAGTCCCGGTACGCCGTTTCTGCTCGGCCATCGCCTGTGCAGCGACTGTCTATACCTTGGATACGTCGGTAGTTACGTGCTTAATCTCGGCATTGGATGCCTTGATGCCCCTCCACGTCGGTCTGTGTTATTGACAATTACCACACGCATGACAACCGATCATGTGGGTCATGGGTTCTGCAATCGAGGGTTTGATCGTGGAATCTGGGCGTAGTCAAGATGGACCTTGCCACACGTAAGCGGGTGCGCGCGGGGACAGTGGATGCTGGCGGGTAACACCCCCTGCCGCCTATAGGGCGGCGCGATCACAGACGTGCAAGGATCGTGCAGCGCCGCAAAGGGCTTGCGCTCCCAAGCCGCGAGCGCTAGCTGCCCATCGGCTGGGGAAGGCTGCCCGAGACAAAAGCCGCATCGAGGGTAAGTACCCGGGCAGTCCCCCCTGAGCCCATCCAGAGGGCGCTGCCGCCCGGCCATGCCCCACGGGCCAACCCTTTGGGGTCCCTGTGGGCTTTGCTCAGACGCCAGGGGCTGGCAAACCGCTGCCCTCTCTGGTCGGCCGGACTCGAGGCGGGCGCCCGCAGCAAGCCCGCGAGCGGACAATGTGGCCCCTCCATCACCCCTGCCTGCACAGCCGGGGTGATGTCATGGAGTATGTAAATCTCAACATAGGTGCCAAAGCTTTCGTTGGGAAACATTTCGCTGTCGGCATATAGATGGAACCCGACGCTTGGAAGTGAGCAAGTAGAGCACGGGTAACAGCGCAGAGCGTCATGGTGCTCGACGTGTCTTGCAGCGAAAGGGCGCGCTGCTCAAAACAAGCGATGGCAGAAGCGACCCTGGCTGGATTCTCCGGGTGCAAGGCACCCATCCGGTGGACCAGGGAAGCGATGCCCTGGGGGTCGACGGTGACGAGGGCCTGGAACGCCCGTCCCAGCCGCCGGCTGCGGGCTTCCTGGCCATGTGGGTCATCCGCTCGTTCTAAAGACTAAAGACAATGGGATGAAGAAGTTTGCAAGCGCTCCCTAGGGAGGGCGTGTTCCCCTGCTTGCGCCTCACGGTTGAGGCAAATGTCCGGCAGCCGTATGATGGCCTGATTATGATCCGCGAACATCCCAGGCGCTGGACTGTCTCCGTCACCCTTTGGTTTGCCCTGCTCCTGCCGGGATTATTTCCCTCCTCCAGCTTCGCCTTGACCCACCTTTCGGACCGGGAGGCCATCGACGGGCTCAAACAGGCTCTGGTCCAGGGCTCGCGCGTAGCGGTCGGGAAGCTCGGCGTACCGGATGGGTTCCTCGGCAACCCCAAGGTACGGATTCCCCTGCCCGAGCACCTCCAGAAAGGGGCCTCGACGCTACGCATGCTGGGCCTGGGAGCCCAGCTCGACCAGTTGGAAGTGACCCTGAACCGGGCTGCCGAGGCGGCGGTGCCAGAAGCAAAAGCCATCTTGCTGGAATCCATCCAGAAGATGTCGATTGAGGACGCGCGACAGATTCTGACCGGCGGCGACACGGCCGCCACCGAGTATTTCCGCCGCACTGCCTCCGAACCTCTGGCCGCTCGGTTCCTGCCCATCGTCAAGCGAGCCATCGACCAGGTGGGGCTTGCCCGCCAGTACGACCAGATTGCCAGGCCGGCCGCCCAGTTCGGCCTGATCGATGAACACCATGCCCGCTTGGATGGCTACGTCACCCAGAAGGCCCTGGACGGCCTGTTCCTGATGATGGCAGAAGAGGAGCGAGCGATCCGCCGCGATCCCCTGGGCCAGGGCAGTCGGCTGCTGCGCAAGGTGTTCGGCGCGATCCGCTAGCAGCGGGGACCGAAAGCTCACCCGCTCTTGCGCAATACTTCCAGCAGCCGCTTGATGATCTGCTCCTGGCCCTTTAGCCGTTCGCGGAAGGCGAGGCGCTCAGTGTCCGCAATCTCCATCCGCAGGTCCGAGAGAAAGCTCTCCAACACTTCGATCAGAACTTCCTGCTCCTCGGGCGACAATTCCAGTCGGGTCATGGCGGCAGCCCTCCTCTCTTTTCGATTGTAGACCCTCGGGAAGCCCAGGGAACGCACCGCCTCAGAAGGCGCCTCAATGGGCTTCGTCCCAGTTGCGCCCGACGCCCACGTCCACCACCAGGGGGACCCGCAACCGGGCAACGCCTTCCATAAGTCGGGGCACCGTACCCCGCACTTCCTCGAGCTCCCTTTCCGGCACTTCCAGCACCAGCTCGTCATGGACTTGGAGGATCAACCGGCTGGCGAGATGGCGTTCCCCGATCCAGCGGTGCACCGCGATCATGGCCAGTTTGATGAGGTCCGCCGCCGTACCCTGCATGGGGGCGTTGATGGCGGCCCGCTCGGCCGCCTGG
>NZ_DAIRTR010000185.1:0-4602 GCF_036803785.1 Pelomicrobium sp.
GCCCTGTTGAGCTGGGGTTTCGCGGGGGCGCTCGACCCGCAGCTGCGGGCCGGGGCCCTCGTCCTTCCGTCGGCGGTGGTGGCCGCCGACGGGCAGCGCTTTCCTGTGGATCCCGAGTGGCACCAGCGGCTGCTGGCGAGCCTGGCACCGCGGTTGCGAGTGAGCACGCAGCCCCTCGGCGAAGTGCTGCGCCCGCTGCAAGGGGCCGCCGCCAAGGCCGCGCATCACGGGGCGTTTCCCGTGGCGGCGGTGGATATGGAGTCTGCGGCCATCGCTCGCGTCGCCCGAGAGGCGGGGATCGCCTTTGCCGCGGTGCGCGCCGTTGCCGACACTGCGCCCCGGCGAGTGCCAGCAAGCGCCTTAAGCGCCCTCGACCCGAACGGCGTCCTGCGCCTGCAGGCACTGCTCGCGGCCCTCGCCCGCTGCCCCCGGGACTTGCCCGCCCTGATGGCCCTCGTTCCCGGCTTCCTCCTCGCCCGCCGAGCGCTGCGGCATGCGAGCCGGGCCGCCGGGGTGGCCGGAGCGCTCGCGCCCCCTCCAGGGCGGCGCGGGCGAGGGGAGATCGAGGTGAACGATGTCGTACCTGACTGAGCTGCTGGCCGCGCGCCAAGGGGACAACTTCGCTCTCCACGAGAAGTACTTGAACGCCCAGATGGTGAGGGTGCTCAAGACCATCGGCTACGACCGCACTTACGTGAGGGCACGCGGCCCCTATCTCTACGACGATCAGGGCAACGAATACCTCGACTTGTTGAGCGGATTCGGGGTGTTCGCTCTCGGGCGCAATCATCCCAAAGTCATAGCCGCCCTCCAGGACGTGCTCCTCCGAGAGCTGCCCGATCTGGTGCAGCTGGACGTGTCCCTCCTGAGCGGTCTGTTGGCCGAGAGCATTCTGGAAACCGTGCCGGGAGAGCTGTCCAAGGTTTTTTTCTGTAACTCGGGGGCCGAGGCGGTGGAGGCGGCCATCAAGTTCAGCCGCTACGCCACTCGACGGGCGAAGATCGTCTACTGCGAGCACGCCTTCCACGGCCTCACCATGGGTGCCTTGTCCCTGAACGGGGACAAGATCTTTCGCGAGGGCTTCGAACCCCTCCTGCCGGGATGCGTGGCCGTGCCTTTCAACGATCTGGAGGCGCTGGACCGGGCCCTGGGCGCCCGGGATGTGGCGGCCTTCGTCGTCGAGCCGATCCAGGGTAAGGGGGTGAACCTGCCTGCCGACGACTACCTGGCCGAGGCGGCAAGACTATGCCGGAAATACGGAACCCTGCTCGTTGCCGACGAAATCCAGACTGGCCTGGGACGCACCGGACGCTTCTGGGCCGTGGAGCACTGGCAGGTGGAGCCGGACATGATCCTCATGGCGAAGGCCCTCTCCGGCGGCTTCGTGCCGGTCGGCGCAGTGGCCATGCGCAAGCCCGTGATGGAGGCGCTGTTCGACCGCATGGACCGGGTGGTGGTGCACGGATCCACCTTCTCCAAGAACAACATGGCCATGGCCGCGGGCATCGCCACCTTGCAGGTGATCAGGGAGGAGCGCTTGGTCGAGAACGCTGCCCTCCTCGGACAACGGCTCATCGGCGCATTGCGCACCCTGGTCGATCGATACGAGCTGCTCAAGGAGGTGCGCGGTAAGGGCCTGATGATCGCCCTCGAGTTCGGAGCGCCCAAGAGCCTTTCCTTGAAGGCCGCCTGGAGTCTACTCGAGAGCGCCCACAAGGGGCTGTTCAGCCAGATGGTGGCGATTCCCCTGTTCCAGCACCATCGCATCCTCAGCCAGGTCGCCGGCCACGGGATCAACGTGATCAAGCTCCTTCCCCCCTTGGTGATCGGCGAGCGGGAAGCGACCCGGATCGTGGCTTCCCTAGAGGCGGTGATCGCTGACTGTCATCGGGTGCCGGGGGCGCTCTGGGACTTGGGCAAGCGACTGGCCACCCAAGCCTTGAAGGCGCGGGCCGGTTGATACCACTGATGCCGCGGGTCGATGCGCGGTGGCGGCAAGGCCTCGGTGCTCGACAGCAGTGCGGTGGCGCTCAACAACGTCGCCCCTCGCGACCTCGCCCCTCACACTCCACCAAGAGGGCGGGCAGGACGAGGAGGCTGGAGACCAGGGTCAAGGATAGGGCGAGCACGAGGAGCTGGCCCATGCCCGCCATGCCAGGATGCTCGGAGAAGGCGAGGGCCCCGAAGGATACGGCCGTGGTGAGGGCGCTAAAGAAGACCGCGCGGGGCGTGCTGCTGCGCAATAGGCGCTCCAGGTCCCGACTATCGCGGCTGCGCACGACCAAGTAGAGACCGAAGGCGATGCTCAGCCCGAGCAGCAGGGGCAGGGCGATGATATTGGCCAGGTTGAAGGAAAGGTCCAGCGGGACGCAGGCGCCGGCCGTGAGCAGGGCGGCCAGCACCACGGGGAGCAACACCAAAAAAGCGTCCCGGAGCCTGCGCAGCGCCGCCAGCGAGAGGCTCAGGGTAGCGAGGAGGGCGATGGCGGTGGCCTCCAGGCACGCCCTCACCACCGCATTGCCGGCCTCCACGAAGGTCACGGGAGCGCCCGCAGCGTGGGGTGCGAGCGCTTGCACCGCCCGCACGAAGCGGTCCATGGCGGCGTTATCCCGCAGGTCTTCCCTAGGAAAGACCTCCACCCTCGCCCGCCCATCGGGGCTCACGTAGCGCCGCCTCAGCTCCTCGGGAAGCTCCGCCAGGCCGACCCGGGTCGCGGCGAGGGACTGTCCCAGCGCGTTCAGGATGTCGGGCAGGTCGCCGATCACCCCGTGCCGTAGCTGCGCCGTCAACGCCTCCGGCCAGCCCGGCATGGCGGCGAGCCGTTGCAGGCGGACGCCGAGCCGCGCGGCGCTGGCGGCCAGCTCGTCGTTCCGGCGGGCGCTGGCAGCTAAGAGGGCTTCTCGGAACCTCTCCACCGCCGCCGCCTCTTCCTCGGGCGTAGGGGCGGCGGCGGGCGCCGGGGACGTCAAGAGGGGCGCGAGGACCAGATTCATATCCTCGAGGATGCGCAATTTCTCCTCCTGGTCCGCCGGCACGAAGCTTGTCAGGGTGAGCGTCCGGTCCACCACGTCCAATCGGTCCAGGCGAGCGGCCAATGCCTGGGCCGCCTCCAGATCCTGGACCAGGACCTCGATCGTGTAGGGAGTGGTGGAGGGGTCCTGCAGGAGACTCAGGAAAGCCGCCACGGACGCAGTGGCGGGATCTCTCAGGTTGAGAGGATGGAAATCGAACCGGACCTGGGGCATGAGGAGCAGGGAACCGGCGGCCGCCACTCCCGCGGCGCCGAGCAGGATCCGCCGGTTGCGCTGGACGGCGAGCACGCTCAGGAAGAGGGTCTGCACCGTCCCCGCCCTCGGACCGCCCGGGTCGGGGCGAACCCCCATCACGCTGAGCGCTGCGGGTAGCACCGTCAGGTTCGCCCCCAGGGCGACCATCATGCCGGAGCCGGAGATCATCCCCAGCTCGGCCAGCCCCCGGTAATCGGTGGGGACAAAGGAAAGGAAGCTTAAGGCGGCGGCGAGGGCCGCCAGGGTAAGGGTGCCGCCGACACCTGCCGCGGCCCGCGCCAGCGCAGCGGCGTGGTCCTGGCTCGCGTCGAGCTCTTCCTGATAGCGCATCGCAAATTGAATGCCGAAATCTACCCCCAGGCCGATGAACAAGACGGCGAAGGTCGCCGAGATCAGGTTGAGATGGCCGATGGCAGCGGCGGCGAGGGCGGCAGTCCCGATCAAACCCATGCCCAGGGTGACCAGGATGGCCGCGACCAGCGGCGTTGACCCCAGGCCTAGGAAGAGAATGGTGCACACCAGGGCGAAAGCGACGGCGGTGGCGATTCCCGCCCCCCGCGACACGCTCGCCAGCTCCTCGTCCTCCATGGCGACTTCGCCGGTGAGGCGGATCTGCACGTCCCCCTGCTCGGCTTCCAACGCTCGGGCGAGGTGGCGCACCCGATCCAGCGCTTCTTTCGCCGGTCTCGGGCTTGCGTAGTCGAAGCGCGGCTGGATCAGAAGGAAGCTACGCCCGTCGTGGGCCGACGTCGAAACGTCTTGCAACAGCGCTTTCTGCCACGAGCGCGGCGGCGCCGCGCCCGCCACCAGGGCTTGCGCCGCTGCGTCGATTTCGTCGAGGGCTTTTTTGAGTGCGGCCCGATTCTCCGCGTCCAGATCTTCCCCGAGGGCGCGCTCCAGCACGGAGAAAAGCCCGCGCAGGCTGGGATCCAGGGCCACCGCGCCCAGCAACGGCTGCGCTTCGGCGAGCCTCTCGCTCAGCCGCCAAAGCTCCTCGGTGTTGAGGTAGAGCAGGCCGTTGCGGGCGAAGAACGGTCCCCGACCGGGCTGGTAGACGTGGCGGAAGAGCTCGCTCGAGAGCGCGAGCTGCGCCGCGAGCGTGTCGGCGGCCGCGTTCGCCCGGTGGGCGGTGTCGGCCTGAACGATCACCACGATGAGATCGGAGAGCTGGGGGAAGGCCGCCTCCAGCGCCCGGTCGGCCTGGAGAAACGGGAGCTGGGGATCCAGCATGTCCGCCGTGTCGGTATTGATCGAGAGATGGGTCGCCGCGTAGTAGAGGAGGGCGGCGCACCCGAGCGCCGCCGCGCGCACTACC
>NZ_DAIRTR010000186.1:0-4522 GCF_036803785.1 Pelomicrobium sp.
GGGATTCGCCCCCGCAAGCAAAAAGGAAGGACAGCTCTTCGATGTCCATGGGCTAACGCCCCGTCGGGGTTTCCCTGGCCCGGCCGAGCGGCAGGTCAGGAAGGAGGCGTGGCGCATGGCGAAACGTCCCGAATAGCACCGGCAAGCGATGCGCCGAGGTGCAGCCTAATCCCCGCGGGAGAAAGAGGCTAAAGATCATACCTGAAAAATGACGATGGGATACATCGACAAACGGCCGCACGCCTCCCTTCCATCAAGGGGGGACGAAAGTGTCACCACGCGTCTGACTGCAAGACCTCGACCGTCGCCTGCACCAAGGCCGGACACTCGCTCACCTCCACGGTCTGCCAGAAGGGCGGCCCCGCCACGGCACGAACGGCTACCCGCGCCCCCCCCTCCTGCCAGCGGGCGAGGCGCTGCTGCGCGGCGGGGCTCAAGGCGGGCTGCGCCGCCGGGGAAACCTCCAGCCAGGCGATGCGGTTCACTTGCGCCCCGATCTCCAGGGTGGCGCCCTCCAGCCCCCGGGCGAGCGCTGGCGAGAGGGTGTAGCCCGCCACCTCGACGGGCTCGCCCGCTTCCAGAAGCCTGCGCTTCGTGTCATCCCGACGGGAAGCCGACCCCGACGCCAGCAACGCGTTCGCGCTCTTGAGCCGCAGGAACTGGGCTAGGTGCTGGGTCCCGCTCGCCACCGGCTGCCACAACAGCAGGCCGTTCACGCCTTCCATGCGGCGGGAGGCTTCCGCGGCCAGGAGGCATCCGGCCCGCAATCCCCATAGCCAACCCACGGGCATTGCCTGCTGTTGCGCAAGCCAGCCCGCCGCCGCCTGGACATCCTCCCTCCAGGCGTCCCAGGTGGCCTCGCCGAAATCCCCCGGGCTGTCGCCGCAGCCGAGCAGATCCACCTGGGCCACCGTGAAGCCCGCCGCCGCCAGGGCCCGGGCACCGAGGGCCGCCATGCGGCGGCACTTGTTCATCTCCTCAGCGAAGGGATGCACATAAAGGATGACTTCTCGGGGGCTCACCGTGGCGGGACGGTGCAGAAGGCAAAAGCGGGGCCCGGTGGCGAGGGGAGCGAACAGACACCGGGATTCGATGGAGGACAAGCCTTAACCTTGGGCGAGCTTGCCTTCGACGAAGGCGGTGAGACTCCCCACGGTGGCGAAGGTGGATCCGTCGATTTCGTCGTCGGCCACGACGAAGCCGAAATGCTCCTCCAGGCTCGTGATCACCGCCACCACCGCCATGGAATCCAGCTCGGGGATGCTGCCCAGGAGCCGCGTGGAGGCCGTGAAGTCCGCTGCCCGCCCTCGCAGGCTCAAGACCTGATCGAGGATATGGAGCACTTGGCGCTGAACGTCCAAGGTCGCGGGATCGTAGGGAGGCACGCTCATCAGCTTGGCACCCCGTGGCCGAATCGAGGAAAGGAAGGCGTATTATAGGCGAGCCGGCGGGAGGGGAAGCCTGCTACGGCGGGCGGCACGCCCACGATTAATAAAATTTAAACTCGTGTCGGCGGGAAGCCTTCTATCATTGCCTTTGGAGCCGTTCGAATCCCCCTTAAGCCCTGCGACTGCGAGGCCGCATCCCTTGCCCTCGGTTCCCGATACCCTTCCCATTCCCAAGCTGCCGGTCTTCGGCTGGCGCACCTTTGCCGGAGATGGTCCGGCGCCGCTGCCCACCGTGCTGGACTTGCCGGGCCTCGTCTTCACCACCAGCGGCCGGGCGGCCATTGGGCTTGCGCTCAAAACGCTGGGCGTGGGGCCGGGGGACCGGGTCCTGCTGCCCACCTACCATTGCACCACCATGGTGGCGCCGGCGGTCGCCGCAGGGGCACGCCCCCTCTATTACCCCATCACGGGTTCAGGCGCCCCGGACCTGGCCGCCCTGGAGCGCCTCGACACGACCGGCGTGCGGACTCTGCTGGCCGTGCATTTCTTCGGCTTCCCCCAGCCCCTCAGGGAGGTGCGCACCTTCTGCGACCGCCGGGGCATCGCCCTCATCGAAGATTGCGCCCACGCCCTCTTCGGCGAGGCCGACGGGCGCCCGGTGGGGAGCTGGGGGGATCTTGCCATCGCGAGCCTCACGAAGTTTTTGCCCGTGCCCGAGGGCGGCTGCCTGGTCTCCACCCGGCGCCCGCTGAATGGGGCGGGCTTGAAACCCCGGGAAGCGCTGGCGGAAGTGCGTAGTCTCGCCAACATGGTGGAAGCGGGGGTAGAACATGACCAGTTGTGGGGGCTCAACACGCTGCTCGCCCTGGCTTTTGGCCTGAGAAAAGGGCTTGTCTCCCGCAGGCGGGACTTCCCGAATGGAATCGACACCCCTTGCACGAGCGAAAGCGAGCTGCTGGCCCAATTCGACCGCCGGCTCGCCGACCACCGGCCCACCTGGGTCTGCCGCTGGCTCGCCCGCCGGGCGAGCCGTAGGCGCATCGTGACTGCACGGCGGGACAATTACGCCTATCTCGCGAAGCGGTTCGAGAATTTTCCTGGCGCGTGGCCCCTGCTGCCCGAACTGCCGCCCGCCGCCGCACCCTACGTGTTTCCCCTATGGGTGGAAAATCCCGACCGCCGCTACGCGGCCCTCAAGGCCGAGCGCTTTCCCGTATTCCGTTGGGACTGGCTGTGGCCAGGCACGCCGGCTCTTCCCGGTGACCACGGGCTGCTGTGGTCGAAGCACGTGTTTCAGTTGCCGTGCCATCAGGATTTGTCCCGACAACATCTCGATGCCCTGGTCGATCGCCTGGGGCGGATCTTCGACCGCGTGGGGTAGCCGAGCCTTGAAAAAAGTTTTGATGATCGCCTTCCACTTCCCGCCCTTGACGGGCTCCAGCGGCATCCACCGCACCTTGAATTTCGTGCGCCACCTGCCCACATTCGGCTGGTCCCCTCTCGTGCTCACGGCCCATCCCCGGGCTTATGAAGCGGTGAGCGACGATCAGCTCGCGGCAGTTCCCCCGCACACCCTCGTCGAGCGCGCCTTCGCCCTCAATACGGCGCGGCACCTCTCCTTGTGGCGCCGCTATCCCGCCTTCCTCGCCCGGCCCGACCGCTGGGTGAGCTGGTGGCTGGGGGCGGTGCCGGCGGGGCTGCGCCTCATCCGGCGCCACGGGGTGGACCTGATCTGGTCCACCTATCCCATCGCTACCGCCCACCTGATCGGCGCCACCCTGGCGAAACTGACCGGCCTTCCCTGGGTGGCAGATTTCCGCGATCCGATGGCCCAAGACGGTTACCCGAGCGATCCGAAAACTTGGCAAAGCTTCAAGCGGGTGGAAGAGCGGGTGTTCGACCGGGGATCGGCCTTCGTCTTCGTCACCCCCGGTGCTGCCCGCATGTACCAGCAGCGCTACCCGGGCATCGGGGCAAGCCGCGTGTTCGTGGTCGAGAATGGCTACGACGAGGAGACGTTCGCGGCGGCGGAAGCGGCAACGGACCGCACGCAACCCCTCCATCCCGGCATGACCACCCTGCTGCACAGCGGTGTCGTGTATCCCTCCGAGCGCAATCCCGAACCCCTGCTCGCGGCCTTGGGCGAGCTCGTGGCGGCCGGCCGCATCGATCCGCGCCGGTTTCGGCTGCGCTTCCGGGCGGCGGTGCACGAAGCGCTGCTACGCCGGCTCGCGGCGAAATACTCGGTCGAATCCTGCGTCGAGCTTCTGCCGCCCGTCCCTTACCGGGAGGCCCTCGCCGAGATGCTGCGGGCCGACGCGCTCCTCATCCTGCAGTCCCGGGATTGCAACGAGCAGATCCCGGCCAAGCTCTACGAATACCTGCGCTGTGCCAAGCCGGTGCTGGCCCTCACCGACCCGGAGGGGGACACGGCGAACCTCCTCCGCCGCTACCACGCCGGGAGGGTGGCCCCTATGGAATCTAAGGAGGAAATTGCCCGGGCGCTTCCGCAGTTCCTCGCCGGGCTGGCCCAAGGGACCCTTCCCGTGGCGGATGCCGGCGAAGTGAAAAGCGCCTCCCGCTTCGAGCGGACGCGGGAGCTTGCCCGAGTGCTAGACGAAGCGGCTTCCACGGCGGGCGTTCGCGTCCCGGCGGCTCAGCAAGAGCCGCCTCCGCGCCGGCCATGAAAGGGGCATGTCCTCAGATGGAATGGGATCTATTGCCGGCGAATGGCTTTCCCACGGTCGCCAACATTTGGGATCGCCTGAACGCGTCCAACCAGGCGGTACCGTTCCTGGGCTCGGAATTCATCGCCCAGGCCCTCGCCCATTTCGGCACCGGTCGCGAAACGGTCGTCATCGGCATGCAACACGGCGAGCCCGTCGCGATGGGGGTGTTGACCCGTCTGTCCCCGGGCGCATGGCGAACGTTCCAGCCCTCCCAGCTCCCCCTGGGGGCCTGGGTGATGCGTCCCGAGGTGCGGTGGGAGACGTTGGCTTCGGCACTGATCCGATGCCTTCCGGGCTCGCCCCTGTTGCTCGGGATCACCCAACAGGACCCTCACCTCGTCCCCCGGCCGGATGACTCGGCGTGCATGCGCACCCTGGACTACATCCAGACCGCCTGGGTAGACC
>NZ_DAIRTR010000187.1:0-4464 GCF_036803785.1 Pelomicrobium sp.
GCCTGGCGGAGGGGGACGCGTTCGAGCCGGCCAACTTCAACCGCCAGCTCGGGGCCGGGGTAAGCACCGTCGGCCGGGCCAAGCTGGAGGTGCTCTGCGCCCTTGCCCGGGACATCAACCCGGAAATCGATATCCGGGCGCTTCCCGGTGGGGTCACTCGGGACAACGTGGGGGAATTCCTGCGGGAAGTGGACCTCTATGTGGACGGGCTGGACTTCTTCGCCTTCGAAGCGCGGCGCCTGGTGTTTGCCGAATGTGCGAAGCGCGGCATCCCGGCCATCACCGTGGCGCCCCTGGGAATGGGGGCGGCGCTGCTCAATTTCCTGCCCGGGGGCATGACCTTCGAAGAGTATTTCCGCTGGGAGGGCTGTTCCGAGGAAGAGATGGCGCTGCGGTTTCTCATCGGGCTGGCGCCGGCCATGCTGCACCGGGCCTATCTGGTGGAGCCCGCTGCCGTGGACCTGGCGGCCGGGCGGGGCCCCTCGACCGCCATGGCCTGCCAGCTCTGCGCTGGCATTGCCGCCACCGAGGCCCTCAAGATCCTCCTGGGCCGGGGCCCTGTGCGTGCCGCGCCCTGGGGCATGCAGTTCGACGCCTACCGTAACCGGGTGGTCCATACCTGGCGTCCCTTCGGCAACGGCAACCCCCTCCAGCGGCTCGCCTTGGCGATTGCGCGGCGCTTGTTGAGCAAGCGCGGTGAAAGCGGTTGAACGGTCCGCAGCTGTGGCCCTCTTCGCAACCTCCCCCGACCTCGCTCCTACCCATGACGCTGTTGACCCGGCCGGCGCTGGAAGCCCTTGCCCAGGCGGCCGTTCAAGCGCCTTCCGCTGATAACCGCCACACCTTCAGGCTCAAGGTGGGTGCTGACCGGCTCGTCATTGCGGGCGCCGATGAATATGAACACGCACCCTTACCACGAAGGATTTTGCACCTGTTGTCTTTTGGCGCCGTGGCGGAAAACGTGGCCGTGCGGGCCCAGGCGATGGGACTCAAGGCCACCGTGGTCATCTTCCCCGAGGGCCCGCAGGCGTCCGTAGTGGCCGAAGTGCACCTCATGCAAGGAGGTGGCGGCCTGGGCACCGATTTGGCTGGAGCGATTCCCCTCCGGCACACCAACCGGCGCCTCTTCTACCGCGGCCCGCACTTGACGGAGGGGGAGCGGGCCCAGTTGGAGAAGGAGGCGCGTCGCGTCCCAGGGGTTGACCTGATGTGGCTCGACGAGCCGTCGGTGCGCCGCGAAGCCCTGCGGCTTGTCGCGAGCGCCGAGACCGCGCGGTTTTCCTTGCAGGCCTTGCACGAAGAATTGTTCTCCTCCATACGCTTCGAGGCAGGCTGGCGAAACACCGTGGCGGTGGGCCTCCCTCCGGGAGCCTTGGGTATCGAGCTCCCAATGCGGCCTCTCTTCAGAGGGTTGCGGCATTGGCAAGTCATGCGCATATTAAATTACTTCGGCGCCGCGCGCCTTGCCGGCCAGCGGGCGGCCTACTGGCCGTGCTTTTTTGCACCCCATTTGGGGGTCCTCGCAACGGCCCGGCCCCTCGCCGAGGGGGCTTTTGCTGTCGGGCAGGCTCTGGAGCGCCTGTGGCTGCGGGCAACAGTCCTAGGACTGGCCTTGCAGCCCCTAGCGGCTTCGACCCTCTATGCCTTGGAAGAGGACGAGCGCATACCGCCTGGCTTACGGGCGAGCTTACAGGCGGGCTGGCGCGCCTTGATACCCCTGGACCGTCCCCTGATGGTGTTTCGTCTTGGCCGCGCTCGCCCGCCCCGGATACGTTCCGGCCGTCTTCCCGCCTCCCGTTATCTGAGACGAAACGGGTCTGAGGCCGAAAGTGTCGGAATCCTTTCCAATGGCGAAGACCTTTGCCGACCAACAGACCTCTAAGCTTTCAATGACTTATTTTCCCTGCCCGCCCTGAATCGAAGCGTGCTCGTCGAGGTTCGAAAACCGGGTTCTCGGCGTTTGCGTGCTTCTGTCGAAGAGTTTTACATTTTTCGCCTTTTGCTTTTGTCCCAAACCACAGAAATAGAAAAAATCGTTTATAGAACGAAGGCTTATCGTCGCTGGCATGGCTGATGCATACTGGAGGGCAAGCGGGAGAACGCGCGACCAACCTAAGGAGAAAATCATGAAGCTGAGCAAGATTAAGGCATCGCTGGGGGCGTTGGGCGTCGCCTTTGCCCTGGGGAGTGGGTCAGCCTCCGCGGCGGTGCAATTTTTCTTCCCCATTACCGGGTTCCAGGACGACGATCTGGAATACCACATCGACACCAATGATAATGATGTCTTGGACGTGGGCGACCGCCTGCGGGGCATTTTGGAGATTCCCGAAACCTTTGGCGTGTTCGGAGGAGGTCCCGCTTCAATCCTGCCCCATGAGTTGACCGGAATTTTCGATATCACGGTGACGGGGAAAGTCGCGACCTCCACCCCTGGATTGTTTAACTTTTCCTTTGGCCCGACGGCGAGTTTCGCCACAGAATTCGGGCTGCCCGCCAACGCCATGGTGGCGTTGTATTTGGACAGTTCTCCCGATCTGACCATTGTTCCGCCAAACTGTACCACTACTGCGGCGTGCGAGGGCTTGGCCACCGACGGAATGCTGTGGGCGGTGGCGGGCTTCGGGGATGCGGACGATCAGTGGATCGCCTTGAATGCGGCGGATAATATCGCGGTTGTGCAGGCGAGCGGTGCCTCCACCGTGTTCGGCACGGTGAACTTCGCCCTCAGCGTGCTCTTGAACAACACCGGAGTCGTAATTTTGCCGCAGGAGCTTGATTGCTTCCCGTTCGGCCCCTTCGCTTGTGCAGGCGACGGGAAAACCCAAGTGGTCGGCTCGGGCAATATTCTAGGCGGTCGGGGGCTCATCAACGGCTACCAGATCCGCAGCGACTTCGACTTCCAGTTGCAAGTGCCGGAGCCGGGGACGTTGGCCCTGGTGGGCATCGCCTTACTGGGTCTGGGAGGCGCCTTGCGTAAACGGGCTGTTATCTAAGGCTTGAATCCCAAGGATTAGAAAAGTCCTCCGTATTGTCGAAGCCCCCGAAAGGGGGCTTCGGCTTTTCAAGGGCGCTTTCTCCCTCTACCCTTGGGTTTCCCCTATGGAATCGAAACCCATCCGCCCCTGGCGGCTTGTCGCCCGTGGCCTTGCCGCGGACCTGATCAGCGCGTTTCGCAACGTGGCCCGGCAGGGCCACCGCACCCTCGCGGCATTAGGGGCAGTGGCTGTCGGCATTGTGGCCTACATGCTGGCGGCCGGTTTCATTGAGCATAGCCTGTGGCTTTTGCGGGAAGATACCATTCGCTCTCATTTGGGCCACCTGCAGGTGGCAAAGCGGGGCTACTTCGAGGCGGGGGCGGCTGATCCCCGGGGGTATCTGTTTGAGCCGGAGATGGGGTTGGAAGCCTTGTTGTGGAAAATTCCCAACGTCGAAGCGGTCGCGCCCAGAATCGCCTTCTCCGGGCTCGTGAGCCGAGGGGACGCGACGCTTTCTTTTCTAGGCGAAGGCATGGATCCCGCTCGGGAGGGAGAGCTCGCCCGCTCGGTTCTGATCGTGGAGGGGCGACCGCTGGATCCCGCGGACCCCAACGGAGTCCTCCTCGGTCAGGGCCTGGCCGCTAGTCTGGGTGCCAAAGTGGGCGATACCATTGTGCTTCTCGCCAACACCCCTTCGGGAGGGGTGAGCGGGGTGGAGGCCCGGGTGCGCGGGCTTTTTCTCACCGTGAGCAAAGCCTACGACGACCACGCCTTACGGGCACCCTTGAGGCTTGTTCAACAATTGCTGCATACCCAGGGCATCCATAAATGGGTGGTGTTGGTGAAGGAGACCTCCACGGTACCCGAGACCTTGGTGGAATTGCGGACAGGGCTTTCCGCGACCCCTTCTTTCGAAGGGGTTCCCTGGTGGGAATTTGCGGACTTCTACCACAAGACCGTCACCCTGTTCACCCGGCAAGTGGATTTTGTCCGGCTCGTGATCGCCGTGATAATCGTGCTCAGCATTTCCAATACCATGTTAATGGGAGTCATGGAGCGGACTTGGGAGGTCGGCACTGCCCTCGCCCTGGGTGCCAGCCGGATTCAAGTCTTGCGCAGGTTCGTGATGGAAGGATTGTTCATCGGGGCCACCGCAGGCGTTGTGGGAAGCGTAATGGGGGCGACTTTGGCCTACATCATCTCAGCGGTGGGTATTCCCATGCCCCCACCTCCTGGAATGGCCCGGGGGTTCATTGCTGAAATCGCGGTCAACTGGACCATCACCTGGGATGCGATCGGACTCGCGGTGTTAAGCGCCTTTTTCGCGAGCCTCTATCCGGCCTGGAAGGCAGCGAGCCTGCCCATCGTGGAGGCCTTGCGCTACAGCCGCTGAGCCCATGTCCCGCATCCGGTTGCGCACCGAGCGCTTCGCCATTTTGTTGGGGCTCGCCGCCCGCAACGTTGCCCGCCACCGGTTGCGCACCGGGCT
>NZ_DAIRTR010000188.1:0-4353 GCF_036803785.1 Pelomicrobium sp.
CTCCTCTTCGGCGCGCTGGTGCGGGGCGCGGGCTTGGTGCCCGCCACCGCGGTGCTGGTGCTGGTGAGCGCCTATGCCAGCGTTTACTTCCGCTGGTTCCCCTCCCTCGCCCTGGCGGCGGGCTTGACCCTTTTCTGCGCCCTGGTGTTCGTGTATGCCCTGGGCCTGCCCCTGCCGCTCTTGGGTCCCTGGCTCGGCGGCTGACGAAGCGTCCCCATGGAGCTCCTCGCCAATCTGGGCATCGGTTTTGCCGCCGCCCTTTCGCCGGAAAACCTGCTCTACTGCTTCATCGGCGTGCTGCTCGGCACCGTGATCGGGGTGCTGCCGGGACTGGGGCCGGTGGCCACCATCGCCATGCTGCTGCCCCTCACCTTTACGCTGCCGCCGGTGTCGGCCCTGATCATGCTGGCGGGCATTTACTACGGCGCCCAGTACGGTGGTTCCACCACCGCCATCCTGGTCAACCTCCCGGGAGAATCGGGCTCCGTGGTCACCGCCTTGGACGGCTACCAGATGGCGCGCCAGGGCAAAGCGGGCAAGGCCCTCGCCACCGCCGCCATCGGCTCCTTCGTCGCCGGGACGCTGGCCACCTTCGTTCTCGCCCTGTTCGGACCACCGCTGGCGGAGCTGGCATTGAAATTCGGGCCCGCGGAGTACTTCTCCCTCATGGTGCTGGGGCTTGTGGCCTCGGTGGTGCTGGCCCACGGCTCCCTGCTCCATGCGGTAGGCATGATCGTTTTCGGGCTGCTGCTGGGGCTCATCGGCACCGATGTGAATTCAGGCATGCAACGCTACACCTTCGACCAGCCCTGGCTCGCCGATGGCATTAGTTTCGTGGTGGTGGCCATGGGCATGTTCGGGCTGGGGGAGATCATCCGCAACCTGGAGCACGAGGCGACCCGGGAGCTGACCATCAAACACGTGACCGGCCTCATGCCGACCCTGGAAGACTTGAAGCGCATCGCCGCCCCGGTGTTGCGGGGGACGGCCTTGGGCTCCGCCCTGGGCATCCTGCCTGGGGGCGGGGCGATGCTCGCCTCTTTCGCCGCCTACTCCCTGGAGAAAAAGATCTCGAAAAACCCGGAGCAGTTCGGCAAAGGCGCCATCGAAGGGGTCGCCGGACCCGAGTCGGCCAACAACGCTGGCGCCCAGACTTCCTTCATCCCCATGCTGACCCTGGGCATTCCGTCCAACCCGGTGATGGCGCTCATGATCGGGGCGATGATCATCCAGGGCATTCAGCCGGGCCCCTCGGTGCTAAACGAGCAGCCGATGCTGTTCTGGGGAATCATCGTGTCCATGTGGATCGGCAACCTCATGCTGGTCATTCTCAACCTTCCCCTGATCGGCTTGTGGGTGCGCTTGATCAGCGTGCCGTATCACCTGCTCTATCCTGCAATCCTGGTCTTTTGCGCCATCGGCGTGTTCAGCGTCAACAACAGCCAGTACGATGTATATCTCATGGCCCTGTTTGCTTTGCTGGGCTACGTGTTCGCCAAGCTCGACTGCGAACCCGCGCCGATGCTACTCGGCTTCATCCTCGGCCCCATGATGGAAGAATACCTGCGGCGAGCCCTGCTCCTGTCCCGGGGTGATCCCACCATTTTCGTCACCCGGCCCCTGAGCGCCGTGATGTTGGGGCTGGCGGTGGCCGCCATGTTCGTAGTGCTTTCGCCCACTCTGCGCAAGCGACGGGAGGAAGCCTTCCACGAGGAAGAGTAGCGCTGCACAGCAAGGGGCTCACTGCGCCCGGCGGTACAGGCGCAGATAGGCCTCCTTGGGCATGGGAGGTGTGCGAGCCACCGCCAGCAGGTCCTCCAGGTGCGCCAGCGTGCTCACGCCCACCAGGCTGGTGCCGATGCCGGGGGTGGAGCGGTTGAACTGCATGGCCCGCTGGGCATGATTCCTGAATTGGGGCAGGGCGGCGTGTACGCCCTCGGCGCAACGCTGCGCGAGCTGTCCCTTGCCCAGAGTGTGGCTTGCCAGAACGTATACGCGCAACTGGTGGGCCGCCTGCAGGGTAGAGGCGATGTTGCCCTGGCCAGTGGCGTGGGAGAACCGGGTGAATGCCTCCGTCATCATCTGGTTGAAGGGCACTTCGATCACCCGGAAATGGTGCCGCGCCTGGGAATCCCCCGCAGCCGTACGGGCGGCCTTCTCCGCCAGCCCCAGCAGGGACGGCAGCGACTGAAACAGAGGATGGTCGGTCTCCACCCGGAAGGCATTGAAGGTGGAAATCCCGTAGCAGCGGATCTTGCCCGCGGCCACCGCCTGCTCCAGGACGACGAAGAGCCGCTCCAGCTTGTGATTCAACTCGGCCTTGCCGATCGCCGGGAGGTGCACCTCGGGCTGGTCCACCAGGAAGGCGTCCAAGGTGGCCAGCCCGAGCAGCGCTAAGGAGCGCTCGAGCTGCCAGGCGAGGTACTCTGGGCTGAGGAGGTGTACGCCGCACAGGTCGCGCCGGTCCCCCAGGCCGCGGCCCACGATGGTCGAGTCAAACCAGGCCTCGAAATCCTCCGGCGGCCCGTCCTCGAAGGCGAGAAACCCGCCTTTGGAGACGACAAACACCTGCTCCCGGGTAACGCCTGCCGCGAACGCCCGCCGCAAGCCTTCGCCCACCGCCCGCAGGGAACGGCCGTAGCGATAATGGGCTGCGGTGTCGATGACGTTGATGCCTTCCCGAAGCGCCCGCTCCACGATGGCGGCGTAGCTCTCGTCCACCTCGTCCCGGGCCGCCCCCGGGAAGGTCCCCAGGCCCAGGGAGGAGAGCTTGAAGTGCAGGTGTAGAAACTCGCTGTAGTGCCCAGCACCGCAGCGCGCGCCAAACGTGCGCGCATACTCTTCGGTACCCCGGCGGGTGGCGTAACCGGCAACGGGCGTATCCCCTCCCATCGTCATCAGCGCAAGAAGGGATGCGCCGCGATCCGCCGGGCAAGCTCGGCCACGTGCGGACGGATGGGACCGCCGGTCGCCTCATCCAGCCGGAACCGGAATAGGCGCGGGTCGGGGGAGGCGTCTTCGTCCGGATCCCACCCAGCAGCGCGCAGCCGCTCGGCCCCTTCGGGAGGGAGCTCCTCGGGCAGTGTCCGACCGGAGAGCAACCCCCACAGCCCCGTCCAGGCCCGGGCCAGGAGCACTGGGTGGTAGCCGCCTCCGCCAGTGACGAGGAGCCGGGGTGTGCCGTCCGGGTGTCGCGGGGCGGTGGCGAGCACCTGACCACAGATGTCCAGGAAGCATTGGGTGGAGACGGCCAACTTCCCCAGGGGATCGGCGGCCAGCACATCCGTGCCGGCCTGGAGCACGATGGCGTCGGGAGCGAAGCGCTCCAAGGTGGGCCCCCATACGGCCTCGAAAAGGAGCCGGTACTCCCCGTCGTGGGTACCGGGAGGCAAGGGCACGTTGAGCGTGGTATGACGGCCCTGGGCGGTACCCGCATCTTCCAGGCGCCCGCCCCGGTGGGGATAGGCATAGGCCGTGTCCATATGCAAGGACAGGGTGAGGACGTCGGGGTCGTCGATGAAGGCCTCCTCCACTGCGTCGCCGTGATGGGCATCCAGGTCCAGGTACAGCACTCGCCAGCCTTCTTCCTTGAGTCTCAGGATCGCCAGGACTGGATCGTTGAAGTAGCAGAAACCCCGGGCATGGTCGGGCCGAGCGTGGTGCATGCCCCCCGCAGGGTTGAAGGCGATCCGCCCGGCGAGCACCGCCTGCGCGGCCTGGATGCTCCCGCCGGTCGCGGCGGCGGCGACGGAAAAGAAGCGGTGAAAGTAGGGGTTCTCCAAGGTGCCCAGGCGGTGGCGCGCCCGATAGGCGCTCGCCACCCGTCCCAAGGCTTCGCTGTGCTTCATGGCCGCCACGTACTCGGGCGTGTGGAACCAAGTGAGCTCGGCATCGACTGCCTTGCGGGGCGCAAGGAGCTCCCCCTCGTCGAGGGCGCCATAGGCCCGGATCAGCGCCACCGTGAGGGAAACCCGGGGGATGGCGAGGGGATGGTTCTTCCCATAGGCGCCCACACCCTGCCGGTCGGCGGCGATTAGGACCGCTTTACGCGAAGGCGGGCAGGCAGCCGCTTGCGTCGCGCTCATCGCCGCAGCCGCAAATAAATTTCCGGAAGCCGCAAGGGCAGCGAGTTGATGTGGTCCAGTACCAGAAAGTGTCCCTGGCCGAAGATCCTGGGCAGATAGTCGCTGCCCGCGGGATCCACCGTGATGCAGAAAGGGTGCACCCCCTGACTCACCGCTTCCTTGACCGCTACCCGAGTGTCCTCGTGCAGGTAACGGACGTCCCCCCCGTCGTCATAATCCTCGGGGCGGCCGTCAGAAAGGATCAGCAGCAGCCGCCGTGGCGTGGGAC
>NZ_DAIRTR010000189.1:0-4245 GCF_036803785.1 Pelomicrobium sp.
CTCCCAGTGGACGCAATCGAGGTCAATCGAAGGTTGGAGGCCATGTTTGCCATTGCGGTTCACGGGGGCGCGGGCGACTGGGGCGCAGGGCCGGAAGGGCCCGTACTGGCGGGTGTGGAGGAGGCAGCCCGCGCCGGCGCTGCCATCCTCGCCCGGGGCGGCTCGGCCCTGGACGCGGTGGTGGAGGCGGTACGCCTGCTGGAGGACAATCCCCTTTTCAACGCCGGCACGGGCTCCGCTCTCACGGCGGCTGGGGAGGCGGAGATGGATGCATCTGTCATGACGGGCAGCCGCTTTGCGTGCGGAGGCGTTGCCTGCATCCGGCGAGTGCGCAATCCCGTGCTGGTCGCCCGGCGGGTGCTGGAGGAGGGCCGCCACGTGCTGCTGGCGGGGGAGGGTGCCCTCGCCTTCGCCCGACGGTGTGGCTTTCCGGACCATGACCCGGTCACCCCCGAGCAGCGGCAGCGCTGGGCCCACTCCAGTAAAGAAGCGACCGCACCCGGCACCGTGGGGGCCGTCGCCCTGGACCAAACAGGAGAGCTGGCGGCGGCCACCTCCACGGGTGGGACTTTCCTCAAGTGGCCAGGACGGATCGGCGACAGCCCGATTCCCGGTGCAGGCAACTACGCCACACCCGATGCGGCCGTATCGGCCACCGGGCGGGGGGAGTTGATGCTGCGCCTGTGTGCCGCCAAGCGCGTGTGCGACGCGGTGCACGCGGGCCGCAGCGCGGCGGAGGCGGTGCGGGAAGTGCTGGGAGAGATGGCCGCCCGCCTGGGCACGGATGCAGGCTTCATTGCCGTGGACCGCAACGGCCGCCTGGGCGTGGGCCACTTGACCCGCGCCATGCCCCACGCAGTGGCAACCCGCTGGCGGCCCGAGCCCGTGGCCCGCATGGGGGCATGAAGCCGCCCGGGCGACTTTTGGCTCTTCCTGTACTGATCTTTCCTGTTTTTTGGTAAGCTTACCCCCCGTCATGGGGGAGTAGCCGCTTCGCCTTTCCGGCGGAGGGTCGCGTCAACAGGCTTGGCCTTTCAGAATGTCGGGGCCATGGCGCGACCGGTACGGGATCCTGCGGCGGCCTCGAGGCCCGTCGCCGTCTCAAGAGGACGGCTCGGCGAGCGGAGGCGTCGCGCCTTCCTGGCGAGACCTTTGGCTCGGAGTGCCGCTTCTGGTCGGGCCGGCGCTTCGCGCCATCGGTTGAGCGCCCGACCCGGAGAACCCCGTTGGAAGCCCTTCTCTTTTCCACCGTCGCCGTCTGCTTGGCGGAGATCGGCGATAAAACCCAACTCCTCGCCTTGGTCCTCGCGGCACGCTTCCGCAAGCCGTGGCCCATCATGGCGGGCATTCTGTTCGCCACCCTTGCCAATCACACTGCTGCGGCCTGGGCCGGCGCCTGGCTGTCCGGGTGGCTCTCGCCCCAAGCCTTGGGCTGGCTTGTGGGGGGGTCGTTTCTGGCCATCGCCGCCTGGACCCTGGTACCGGATCGTCTGGAAGAAGGCGCCGGGCCGAAGGGCCGCCATGGGGCCTTCCTTACCACCCTGGTAGCCTTTTTCTTGGTGGAAATCGGGGACAAAACCCAGGTGGCGACCGTGGCCCTGGCGCTCAAGTATCCGCAAACGGCGCTAGTGGTGGTGGGCACCACGCTGGGCATGCTCCTCGCCAACGCACCCGCCGTGGGGCTGGGAAGCGTCACCGCCCGGCGCATCCCGCTACGGGCCGTGCGTTACGCGGCGGGGGCGATCTTCGCCGGCCTAGGGATCGCCACTTTGGCGCGGTTCGCCTTCGCCTGACCCCGTCATCGGTTCAGCGCACGCCCCGGCTGCGCAGATGAGCACCCAGGGCACGGTTGGCGCGGAATAATAGATGGTCCAGGAGGAGCTAGCGCCGCAGTAGCTCCCGGGTCTGGAAGGCCGCGCTCGACTTGGCGACGGCGAAATCCTCCTTCAGCTTTTTCAACTGAAGGAGCGGGCTCAAGCGGATCTCCTCGTGGGGAAGCCGGGAGAGGTAGAAATGTTGGTACATGCGCTGCTCCTCGAACTGGAAGTGCTGTTCCGTGTCGTCGGGCAGGTCCGCCAGAAAGGCGGCGATTTTCGCCGCTTCTTCTCCCCGTTCGATGGCGTCGACGACTTCGTTCATCCGATCCACGAGCCGGGGGTGCTGATTGCCGGTCATGGCGATGCGGAACGCATACTCGGACTTCCAGTCGATGAAGGACATCGCCGGTCCTCTCAGGCGCGTAGGCTCCGCCAGGAAGGGGGTAAGGGTTCCGCTCTGCTGCGGGCAAACCTCGCCACCGTCAAAGCGGATCGAGCGGCATTTTGGCAGAAAAGACCTGGCCCGAGAATAGCCGGCGGTTTTCCTCCTGCCGTCTTCTGCATCCCTCAAGGGGCCCGCCGCCCTAAGCCCATTCGCTTCGATCCCGCAGGCGGCTTACAATCCGCGAAGTGATGGTGCCCCTGACCTATACAAAGAGGGGCCCGCGTGGCCTTGCTGCGCTGCTCCTGCCGGTGAATGCGGCGGATGCCGTTCCGGAGGGGAGCCTGGGCGATCGGGCGAGATCTGCCACAACGAACGCCTCCTGCGCCGCCGGGCGCGGGGATGCTCTTCCTGAGCAGGGCTAGCCCGTTTCGCTGCTGTAGCGCAGCTGCCCATCACCTGCTTTCGCGATCGTTCCAGGAACGGCCGGCAACAGCACCATGGTGCTGCCCCTGATCGCCTTCCTGATCAGGGTGGGTGCCTCCCGGAGGCTGCTCAAGCCTTGGCACGCGGCGCTGGCGGAAGAAGCGCTGCAATGGAGCGGACGCTCGTACGGGCTGGGCTCGTGAGGGCAGCAGCGGGAGCGACGCTCGCGTGCGCTCTACAGGAACAAGGTGAGGACCCCGGTATAGCCGTAGAGCCGGTTATGGGAGATCTCGCCGTTACAGAAAAAGCCCGTGAGTGGCAGCTCGCCGAACTCCTGCTGGATCACCTTGAGCTCTTCTGAATTTTCACCGAACATGTAGCGGCCGCGGCCCAGACAGGAGTAGTAGATGGCGCCCCGGGGGGGATGGGGGATGCGCTCCTTGAGCTCCCGCAGCATGCGCCGCATGTCCTTCATCGCGTTGGCTGGGTCGCGCCGGCAGAACTGCAGCACCTGACCCGGTTGCACGGTCTCGCCGATGGCGAGAAGCCTGGCGCGGGGATCGACCCCCACCAGGTTGCGCACCAGATAGTCCCGGGTGTCGGAGCCCGGCACCAGCAAGGCGGCGGCGATGTAGCGGGCCGCCTTGTTCAGATCCCGGGACAGGATGTCGCCGATCTCGTCGTAGAAGACGTCCAGGGCGGGGCGGCCATCCAGGGTCATGATGATGTTGTCCTGGCACTGGGTGATCTCATGGGGAGCACCGAACGGGGCGCAGCTCTGGGTGAGGGTGGTCGCCACGGGCACCTCCGGGGCGAACAGGACTCCCGACAAGCCCCCCTCGGTCACTTCCCCGGAGACCTGGGTGTAGAGGGAGCGGGTAGAGGTGAGTCCTCCCACCAGGAAGCCGTCGTTCACGGCAGCGGCGAGCCGGGTGATCAGTTGGGGTAGCCGGCGGTTGCGGGGGTCGCCGTGCACCACGCCGAAGCGGGCCTGCTTGGCTGCGAACCACGCGCCATGCTCGGCGATGAACCGGTCCAGGCCTTCGCTCACGGTATTGAACAGCCGAAACGAATTGGGGGGGAAGGCGCCCACCATGACCGAGAGCGCAGGCGTTTCGTAGTATTCCCGACCCACTGCGCAGATACCCACCCCTACGGAGCCTACCCACAGGTCGACTCCCAGGGCGTCCTTGAGGTAGCGCACAATGCTGCGCAGATCCGGGGAAAACGCATCGGTCGCGTAGACGAAGCCCAGGTTCGCGCCCCGCGGAAGCGAAGAGAGCTGGGCCACGCACTCGGCGACAGCCTGGAGCCAATTGTCCGCCGCCGCCTGGGCGGAGGCGAAGACGTCCAACGAGGAGGTTTCGGAGAGCAATGGGAAAACCGGTCGGGTTCAAATCGAATATAGCCTACTTTCGCCGGCAACAGAATCGAGTCAGGAAGGCCGCCGGCTCACGCTCGCCCGCAGACGGCCGGGGCGGGTGGATGAAGCGCGCCATGTGGCATCTCCTTGTCCTTTCGGCGGCCACGTTGCTGTTCCTGCCTGCCGCCATGGCGGGAAAGGAGGCGGTGGCGAGTGCCCATCCCCTGGCGACCGAGGCCGGGCGGGCGGTGCTGGCC
>NZ_DAIRTR010000190.1:0-4205 GCF_036803785.1 Pelomicrobium sp.
GCTGGTGCCGGGCAAGGACGTGGGCGGGATCGTGGTCACCATCGCCATTGGCATCGCTGGGGCCCTGATCGGCGGTTTCATCGGCACCCAGCTCGGCTTCGGCACGGTGACCGGCTTCGACTTCCGCAGCCTGGTGATCGCCGTGCTGGGAGCTGTCCTGCTGTTGGTGCTCGTGCGCCTGCTTAAATAAGCGCCGTTGAGGCCGAAGTCGCAAGGGCTTTCCCCGAGAAGAAGGAAGCACGATGAGTCACAACGAATGGCGCAGCCTCCTGCTCGCCGCGGTCCTGGTCACACTGGCGGCCTGCGGCGCCAAGGTGACCCAGGAGAACTTCGACAAGATCAAGGCCGGTATGACTCAGGAAGAGGTGACTGCCCTCCTGGGCGAGCCCACCGAGTCCTCCGGCTTCAGCCTCGGCAACCTGTCCGGCACCTCGGCGGTGTGGAAGGACCGGGACGGCGCCATCCACATCCAGTTCGTCAACGGCAAGGTGCTTTCCAAGCAGTTCGTGAAAGGAAGGCAGGAAGGCTAGCGAGCGTCCCCGTGCCGGTTGTTCTGCGGGCTCGCCGGAGGCCGGCCCGCTTCAACACGCCGGGCGGACCCGGGCGGGAGCGTTTTCCACCGGATACTCGGGGGAGAGCTCCACGGCAAGTTGCAGGTGGGCAAGCCGCAGGGCCATTTCTGCCTCCTGCGGACGTTTTGCTCGGGAGAAGATGAACCCGAGGTAGGCGTTGCCTTCGGGCGGCGGTGCCAGGACCTCGCCCGGCTGGGCGGTGATGCGTACCTCCACCACGCCCGGCACCTGGAGCGCCGCCTCCACGTTGTGGACTGCCCGGAGGAGGCCCCGGCGTGGGATTGGGATCATCATGACCCCGGCCGCCTCGTCGGCCCGTGGCTCGGGCAGCGCCATTCCCAAGGCGTGGCGCAGGATGAGCTCTTCCAAGGTCATGCCCAAGGCCTGGATCAGGGCCCGGCTGCACAGCCCGCCGATCGAGCGGGGGGCGATCTCCAGCAACCACACCGTCTCCTCCCGAACCCGGGCTTCCGCGTGGATCGGCCCGGTGACCAATCCGGCGAGCCGGCAGGCCCGCTCCACCGATTCGGCGAAGCGGCGCTGCACTGGCGGCTCAAGCCGCGAGGGTGTCACCAGGATCGTCTCCTCGAAATAGGGACCATCAAGGGGATCGGGCTTGTCGAACAGGGCGAGGACCCGCAGCCGCCCGTTTTCCAACAAGCCCTCCAGGGCGTGCTCGCTCCCGGGAATGAATTCCTCCACCAGGAGCCCCAGCCTTTCGGCGTCCCGGTCGGCCCGGCGTTGGATCGCCCGCACCCGCTCCACCGCGGCCGCAAAGCTCGGGGCGTCATCGGCCCGGATCACCCCGCGGCTTGCCGAAAGCCGCCGGGCCTTAACCACCACGGGCAAATCCAGGGTGGCGAGAAGGGACAGGGGGTCGGCGTCCGCGACCAGATGGGCAAAGCGCGGACAGGTGAGCCCCTTCGCGCTGAGTAGCTCCCGAAAGGCCAGCTTGTCCCGGACCCGCCGCACCGCCTCCGGAGGATTGGCGGGAAGCCCAAGGTGGCGGCAAAGCAGCGCGGCGAGCTCCAGGCCGGCATCGTCCACTGCGAGCACCGCATCCGGCTGCTCGTCCAGCTCGGCGAGGAGGGTCCGGGCCGCCACTTCCGGCCGGTCGAAGGGCACTGCCATGCGGGGAGGAAGTCCCCACTCGGGCGCCAGTCGGTGGCAGTAGTCGGCGGCGGCGGTCACCGCCAGGCCGAGCCGACGCGCCGCGGCGACGAAGGCCTCGTTGCGGTAGGAGGTGGTGGGCAGCAGCAATAGGACCCGTGCCACCCGCTCACCCTCCTGGCTGGCCCCGAGCTTGCTCGAGGCGCACCTTTTTCCCGGGTCCTTCGGCGCTCCCCCGAGCCTGCCGGAAACCGTCGGTGTGCACGGAGGCATCCCCGCTCTGCACCCAGGCCTCGGCCCGGGGGGCACACCCGTCGCTCTCGCAGCGCCGGATCCCGCGGCGCCACGCCGGCTGCTGCTCCAAGTCAAGGGGGCGGCCGATCCCATGGGCCTCGAAGCGGCCTGCCGGGGTAGGCAGGTGCTCCATGCTCGTCACCCAGGATTCAAGGGGGCTTCCGTCGGTGCTCCGCTCTGGCGGCCCTGGAGGACGACCCGGCCGTCCGCTCCCCAGCGCACCAGGGGCCTCTCGCCCGGCGCCTGGGAGATGGAGGCGGCGGGCCCATGGCCCGCGAGCCGGTGCCTCCCCTCCCGCACCGCGACGGCGAAGCTTCCCACGGGACGGCTCCCCTGCCGGTAGGGCTGGCCTTCTGCGGTCCGCGGCCCGGGCACCGGTGCGGCCGGGCCCGATGCCGGCGCAGCCCAGGCGAAGAGCGGCGGCGCGGCGCATGGGGAGGATCCGTAGGACGGATGGCATGGAATAACCTCATCGGGGAGCCAAGCGGTAGGCAGTCAGCTCCAATACCGTCTTGTCGCCTGGGATGATGGCGCTGCGGATCAAGGGTTCGTCGTTGCTTTTCGTGTAGTCGGTGTACTCCGAATAGTCCTGGTAGCGCACCGAGCGGCCCACCGCCGGCGCATACCACTCGGACTGGTACCAGCGGGTGCCGCTGCGCCACCACTCATGGTTGTCCAGATAGATGGAACGCTCGACGCGGATAGCGTCGAAACTGCCGGCCGCGGTCTTGAGTGTCTCCCGTCCTGCCACCCGGGCGAAGACGTGCACCGGATAGCGGCGGCCGGTCTTGCCCTCGACGGCGATGACGGTACCGCTCCAGCGCTTGCCGTCCTCGAGAGGGAAGGCGAAGGCCGGAAAAGGCGGGCTGAAATCGGCCATGCGCTGCTCGGGGAGCTCCTCCGTGTAAGGGTTCCATTCCCACGTGAAGATGCGGGTGTCCGGTCCATCGCCGGCTTCCCTCCGCGTCACCACGGCGTGGGACGTGATCTGCTGGACGCTGTAGCGGGTGCTTCCCTTCTGGGTTCCCCGATAGCCGTCGTAGACGGCGTAGGTCCAGGTATCGCCGACCCGCAGCCCGGGCGCTGGCACGGGATCGCCCACGGGGGCGAGGCTGGCGCAGGCGGTGAGGAGCGCAAGGACGCACAGCCCGGTCGCGGTGCGGAGGGAATCCATGCGCCTGTGCTTCATTGGTGAAAAGGTTCCCCCCTAGATGCTCATGAGTTGCCCTCGGGTGGGCTCGGCGCAGCAGTACCAGGGCTCGGACAAGTGCGGAATCGGCTGTCCCGCAAACCCGTCGGGAAGGGCTGGCGCTTCCCGGCCCGCGGCCTGGTGGGCGATCTGCCAGAGGCGGGCAAAGGTCTGCGGGCGCGGCAGCCCCTTCGCCTGCGCCTGGGCGACCCAGGCCTCGGCTTCCTGCTGGAGCCGGTCCACCCGGGGGTCCCGGTGGCGCCAGGGGTAACCCAGCGTCAGCGGGTCGAACGCCTCGATCAGCGCGCGAAAGCCCGCAAGCTCTAGCAGATACGATCCTTGGGGAACGAGCAGCCGCAGGGCGAGTTGCACCGGCGGCACCGCTTCCACCAGCCGCAGCTCCACCAGCTTCGCGAGCAGCCCGATATAGCCTTCCAGCGTCGTCCAGGGCGTGAAGGCGACGAAGGTAGGGGCCAAAGCGATGCCCTGGCTGCGGGTGAGGGCGATGGCGCGCTCGAAGTCCGCGGCGGTGTGGTTCTTGCCCAGGCGGGCGAGGATGTCATCGTCCACTGCCTCCGCCGCCGAGGTGATGAAAAGGCAGCCAAGCCGCTTCAGGGCAGGCAGCAGGCGGGCGTGCTGCACCAGGTGCTGGATCTTGATGGTGGCGTCGAAGGTGAGCCAGGGAAACTCGGCATGCATGGCCTGTAGCACCCGCAGGGCGTGGGTCGGGCCGTTGAAAAAATCCGGATCGCCGAAGGACACGTGCTGCGCGCCCGCTTGCACCTGCTGGCGGATGTCGGCGAGAACCACGTCCACCGCAACGACGCGAAAGCGCCCATGATAGATCGGCACCATGGGACAATGGCGGCACAGATGCTTGCAGCCCCGGGAAGCTTCGACGAAACCCACCGTCTTGCGCGAGCCGTCCGGGAGGATCAGCCGGGCGTAGCGGGACAGGGGCGGGAGCCCGCGTCGCTCGGGCACCAGAAACGCTAGCCTGTCCAGGCAAACCCGTGGCCCTTGCAAGGGGGGCGGCGCGC
>NZ_DAIRTR010000191.1:0-4167 GCF_036803785.1 Pelomicrobium sp.
CCGTCCGGGGGCTCGCGGCGCGCCCGGCCCTGGCGCCTCCACCCTCACTCCCAGGGCCTCTTCCAGGACTTCGCGGCCGATATGACCCGGGCGTAGCAAGGTGGGCCGCTCGCCGGCGCAATCCACGATGGTGGATTCGATGCCCACCGGGCACGCGCCCCCGTCCAGGATAAGGTCTACCGCGCCGTCCAGCTCGGCCTCCACGTGCTGGGCGGTGGTGGGGCTCAAGCGGCCGAAGCGGTTGGCCGAGGGAGCGGCAATGCCGCCACCAAAAGCCTGGAGCAGGGCTTGGGCCACGGGATGGGCGGGCACCCGTAGGCCCACGGTGTCCTGGCCGCCCGTCACCGCATCGGGAACGCCGGGGCCGCGCCGCAGGATGAGGGTCAAAGGGCCCGGCCAGAAGCGCTCCGCGAGCCGCCGCGCCCCGTCGGGAATGTCCACGGCCCAGGCCTCGAGCTGGGCCGCTTCCGCCAGGTGCACGATGACCGGATGGTGCTGGGGACGGCCCTTGGCGGCAAAGATCTTGCCGACGGCCTCCGGGTTGCGGGCGTCCGCCCCCAAGCCGTACACGGTCTCCGTGGGAAAGGCAACCAGTCCCCCCGCCCGCAGGATGTCCACCGCCTTAGCGATTTCCCGCTCCAGCATGGTCCCGAGTTTACCGCGGAAGGGCCCGCTGGACGCAAAAAGCGTGAGCGGTAAAAAAACCGCCTGCCTTCCATTTCCCGGAATTTGATCGGGATTTGCAGCGGCGCGCCTTCAGCCCGTCAGCCGCCGCAGGGCCTCTTGATATTTCTCCTCGGTCTTGGCAAGGACATCGGGAGGCAGGGCAGGGGCCGGTGCCTTCTTGTCCCAGGGCTGAGCCTCCAGCCAGTCGCGCACAAATTGCTTGTCGAAGCTGGGGGGGCTCGCACCCGGCCGGTATTGGTCCCGCGGCCAGAAGCGGGAGGAATCCGGGGTCAAGACTTCGTCGATGAGATAGAGCTTGCCTGCCAAGTCCACCCCGAACTCGAACTTGGTGTCGGCGATGATGATGCCCCGAGTTTCCGCGTAGCGGGCCGCCTCGGTATAGAGGCGCAGCGCCACGGCGCGCACCTGCTCCGCCCGCTCGCGCCCCACCCGGCGCGCCATCTCGTCGAAGCTGATGTTTTCGTCATGGGCCCCGGCCGGTGCCTTGGTGGCCGGCGTGAAGAGGGGCTCAGGCAGCTTGTCCGCTTCTTGCAGCCCGGCGGGGAGGGGGATGCCGCATACCCGGCCCGTCGACCGATAGTCCTTCCAGCCGGAACCGGCGAGATAACCCCGCACCACCGCCTCGATAGGCAGGGGCTCGAGGCGCCGCACCACGAAGGCACGACCCTGCACCTGGGGGCGTTCTTCCGGGGCCACCACCGAGGCCGGGTCGATGCCGGTCAGGTGATGGGGAATGAGGGGGGCGAGCTTGTCGAACCAGAACTGGGACAAGGCGGTGAGCACCCGCCCCTTGCCGGGCACCGGGGTGGGCAGCACCACGTCGAAGGCGGACAGCCGGTCGGTCTGGATCACCAACAGCTTGTCTTCCCCCACGGCGTAGAGATCCCGTACCTTGCCCCGGTGCAGGAAGGGCAAGCTCTTGATATTGGACTCGAAAAGCGCGGGGGTCATCCCAGCCCTCCCTCGTGTTTCGCAGCCACCTCAGGCCCGGGCCGCCTGGCCGGAAGGCAGGTCTGTTCCAGCCGCGCCTTGATGGCGAGCGCCGTGTCGAGGGCAGACTCGACACGGTCGGCGAGCACCGTGTAATGGCCCATCTTGCGCCGCGGCCGCGCCTCTCGCTTGCCATAGAGGTGGAGCTTTGCCCGCGGATGCTCCAACACCAGGCGCCAGTCGGGCTCGCCTCGGGCCCAGAGGTCCCCCAGCAGGTTCACCATCACGGCGGGGCAGTGCAGCCCTGGATCCCCCAGGGGCAGCTGCGCCAGCACCCGCACCTGTTGCTCGAACTGGGAGGTAATGCAAGCATCCAGGCTGTAGTGGCCGCTGTTGTGGGGACGGGGAGCGATTTCATTGACCACGAGCCGCCCGTCCTCCAGCACGAACATCTCCACGCACAGCACCCCTCGGTAGTCCAGGGCTTCGGCCACTGCGATCCCGGTGCGGCAGGCCTCCGCCGCGAGGGAGGCCGACACCCGCGCCGGCACGATGGAGATGTCCAGGATGCCATGACGGTGCTGGTTCTCCGCCACCGGAAAGGTGACCACCTGGCCGGCGACATCCCGGGCCACCACCACCGACACCTCCGTTGCCAGGGCGAGGCGCTTCTCCAGCACGCATGGCTCGCTCCCCAGGCTGTGCCAGGCCGCTAGCGCGTGGGCCGGGTTTGCCACCGGCACCTGGCCTTTGCCGTCGTAGCCAAAGCGGCTCACCTTGAGGATCCCGGGGTAGAGCTCGACCGCCTCAGCGCTCGCCAGCGCAGCGCCGTCCTGCACCACGACGAAGGGCGCCACCGGGAAACCCGCGGCACAGAGGAATTCCTTTTCACGGATGCGGTCCTGGGCCACCGCCACGCTCTCGGCCGTGGGGCTCACCCCACAGTGCCGGGCGAGAAACCCCAAGGCTTCCGCAGGCACGTTCTCGAACTCGGTGGTGACGGCGGCGCAGGCGCGCGCGAGGCGGGCGAGCGCCGCAGGATCGGCGTAATCCGCACGAATGTGCTCGTCGGCCACGTCTCCTGCCGGGCTGTGCAGGCCCGGATCCAACACCACGACCCGGTAGCCCATTCGCTGGGCCGCCATGGTGAACATGCGGCCGAGCTGGCCCCCGCCCAGGAGCCCGAGGGTGGATCCCGGGACGATCATGGCGGAGGCAGTTTCATGGCCCGCACCGCTTGGCGCAACGCCTCCCGGTGCTCGGCGAGCCGTTGTCTTACGCCCTCATCGCGCACGGCGACGAGGGCGGCGGCGAAAAGTCCGGCGTTGGCTGCCCCCGCCTCGCCGATGGCGAAGGTGGCCACGGGAACCCCCTCGGGCATCTGTACGATGGACAAGAGGGAATCGAGACCCTGCAGATGCCGGGAAGGGACAGGCACCCCCAACACCGGGAGAATGGTCTTGGCAGCAAGCATGCCGGGCAGGTGGGCCGCGCCTCCCGCGCCGGCGATGATGCAGGCGAGTCCGCGCTCGGCGGCGCGGGCGGCGTAGTCAAACATGTCGTCGGGAGTGCGATGAGCGGAGACGACCCGCGCCTCGAAGGGCACGCCCAGCGTTTCCAGTATCCGGACGGCGTGCTGCATCACCGCCCAGTCGCTCTGGCTGCCCATCACCACCCCGACCAAGGGTTGGTCCATCGGCGGTGCCCTGGAAAAGAAAAGGCGACAATTATAAGCGAACCGACCGAAGGACGGGCGGGCCGGGTGGAAAGCCTCAGGGCTTCAGCTCGACGTCGAGGGTCAGGCGGTCGAGGGCGTGGGGCCGGAACCGCCCGTCGGCGTAGGCAAGATGCTCCGGGTGCCGGGCGTAGAGTCCTACCACCTCCCGCGCGGCAAAGCGCACCAGCCAGGCCCACTGATAGCGAGCATCGGGCGCCAAGGCCCGACCCGCCTCCACGTGCCGCACCCCGGGAACCCGGGCGAGCCGCTCCTCGCCCTCGGCGATGAACGCGTCCATTTCTTCAGGATCGAGCCCGTGGGAATTGAAAAGCACCACGTGGACTACTTCCCGCCACGGGCGACAGGCGGCAAGGGCCGCCTCGGCCTGCCCGGCGGCGCCAAAGACGGCGCTCACCCGTGCCACCTCGGCCTGGACGGCCTGCCGCACCCCGGCGAGGAGCCGCGTATAGCCGGCCCGGGGATCGCTGGCGCTCGCCTGTCGCACCGCCTCCGCGGCGGCGTCCGACAAAGCCGTGTAGTAATTGATCTTGGCAACGCCCCGTTCAATCAAGCGCCGGAACTCCCCGTCCTCTAGGCCCGTGCCCCCGTGGATCACCAGGGGAATCCCCAGCGCCGCGTCGATGCGCTCCAGGCGCTCGAAATCGAGCCGAGGCCGCCCCCGCAGGCGGCCGTGGACCGTGCCCACCGATACCGCCAAGCAGTCCACCCCCGTCTCCTCGACGAAGCGGCGTGCCTCCTCGGGGGAGGTGTAGACGGGCTCCCCAGGATGTTTTTCCGCGTCCTCCCCTTCCACCCCCGCCACGTAACCAAGC
>NZ_DAIRTR010000192.1:0-4159 GCF_036803785.1 Pelomicrobium sp.
GTGACTCAGTGGGGGGTGGAGGCCATCGCTTTTGGGGGTGAACGCACTGGTTCGGGCTGAGCGTTTGTCTTCGGTTCAGCGCTGTCCGCTGTCGAATCAGAGGAGTGATCGCCGCACAAAACGCAGAAAAATCGGCCAGGTTTTCCTGCCGCACCTCGTGGATTCGGTCGTGATGACTTTTCCGCCCATACGAACAGGCATATTCCTGAATCCGGCCGCGCGCTGCAGCCGGGCCGCAAGCTCACTTGGGTTCGCGGGCGACGTCCGCAGCCAATTGCTCGAAAATACGGATACGTGCATGGGTCGGGATCTCATGGTATCTGCCGTCGTTTCGCGGTGGGGCAGTCGACGGGCATTCGCACGAAAATTATGACACATCAAGTGCTTCATTGCGTTGCAGTCACGCCAGGCGCACCGATGGGATGTCGGGGACACCAGAACGATAGGGTGTGTTGAGCGCGGCGGACGCCCCGATCGGGGGATGCACAGGTCTCCGGAGCGGTGCGCTGAAGCGCACCCTACGGCTTGCTAGGGATTGACTCGCAACGGTATGCACGGTGCGCAAGGCGCACCCGACGGCTCGCGCGCATGAGCTGCAGCGGTGAGCGAAAACCCTCCCGCGCGCGGAATAGGCGCCTTGTCAGAAGACCTGTTCGTTGAGGATGCGCAGCAAGTACTGGCCGTAGCCATTCTTGGCCAAAGGCTTGGCGAGCGCTTCGAGCTGCTCTGCGCTGATGTAGCCCAAACGGTAGGCGATTTCCTCCGGACAGGCGATCTTGAGGCCCTGGCGGCGCTCGATGGTCTCGATGAAGTGGGCGGCCTCCAGCATGGATTCGTGGGTGCCGGTGTCGAGCCAGGCATAGCCCCGACCCATGACCACCACTTCCAGCTGCCCCTGCTCCAGGTAATGCTTGTTGACGTCGGTGATCTCCAGTTCGCCGCGGGCCGAGGGTTTGAGGGAAGCGGCGATGTCCAGCACCTGGTTGTCGTAGAAATAGAGACCAGTTACCGCGTAGCGGGAACGGGGCTGCTTGGGTTTTTCCTCCAGGCTCAGCACCCGCCCCTGGTCGTCGAACTCCACCACGCCGTAGCGCTGCGGGTCCTGAACCGGGTAAGCGAAGACCGTGGCGCCGCTCGTCCTGCAGGCGGCTTTCTGCACCAGCGCGGCGAGATCGTGTCCGTAGAAGATGTTGTCGCCCAGGACCAGGGCGCAGGCATCCCGCCCCACGAAATCGCGCCCGATGACGAATGCTTGGGCCAGCCCTTCCGGGGCCGGCTGCACCGCGTAGGAAAAGTTCATGCCCCATTGGGCGCCGGAGCCCAGCAAGTCGCGAAATCGAGGCGTGTCCTGGGGGGTGGAGATCACCAGCACGTCCCGGATGCCCGCCAGCATGAGGGTGCTGAGCGGATAATAGACCATGGGCTTGTCGTAGATCGGGAGCAACTGCTTGGAGACTACGTGGGTCACCGGATAGAGGCGCGTGCCGGAGCCCCCCGCGAGGATGATGCCTTTCATGGTCGATGGTCCATTCGAGTGATTCTAGGCTCGAGGCCAATTACCCTCAAGCCTTCCCGCGAGGCGGCAGCGTTCAGGGCCCCATCGAAGGAACTGAACCCGACCTCGTTGCCCTTGGCCTGCTGACGAATGGCCAGCGCAGCTTCCAGGTGTATTGCATCGAAGGCGCGCAGGGCGTGCTTGATCGCCAGGGCACCGGCTGCGGCCTCGTTGAGATCGAGCACGGCAAAATGTTGCCAGTCTCTCTCCAGCGCTCGGATCATTTCCCTGAACTCTTTGCGGGAGAAGCTTTTTTCCCGGAGCCTGCGTCCAAAGGCCGCCATCGCTTCCGTGTAGGCCACGCGGGACGTGGCGACCACGTCCACGCTTTCGACCAGGTCTCTTACACGACCGGAGTCGGATTCCTCTACGTAAAGCTTGACCAGGCTGCTGGTATCCAGATAAGCGATCATCGACGGTCTTCTATCACCGCCTCGGCGACCGTCTTGTTCCGCGCTTTGATGCCTTTCACGCCCGCGGGCTTGCCCCCCGCCCAACGCAGTCTGCCCGCTTCCGCCAGCGCCTTCAGCGCTTGACGCTCGCCGCTGAGTGGCCCGAGTTCGGCGACCTCCTTGCCGCGATCCGTGATGATGACCCGCTCCCCTTGACGGGCCCTCATGATATACGCGCTTAGATGTCCCTTGAGCTCCTTGATTCCCACGATCCTCATGGCGTGTCCTCTTTCTAGCAACAAAGGTGACCACTCATTTATCTTACAAGTAGACACCTCAACGGGCAATGGCGAGCTATCGGCCCAAGCCGCCATTGGGGGTCATGAGAATGGGCCCCTGACCGTCTCCGGTTCGACTCTTGGCTGCGCATCCGCATGGGACCCGATTTAGCTGCTGCCAGCCGATAGCCCGGGCCGGCTCGCGGCGGTGACGAAGACCTCCCGGGGGCCGGCAAAATGGCCTAATCTGGGAAGAGGGAATCTTTCGCCCGGCCGATTTTCTAACGTTTCGGTGTCGGACCATGAGCGCCGAGGACTTCGCTGCCTTGCGCCAGCAGATGCTGGTGGATATCGCCGCCCATACCTTCTTTTCGAGGGAGCGGATCGGCAAGGACGTCCTTGACGGGCGCGTGATGGAGGTCATGGGCAAGGTGCCACGGCACGAGTTCGTGCCGTTCGAGCTCAAGCCCTTTGCCTATATTGACCGGCCTCTTCCCATCGGTTTTGACAAGACGATCTCCCAGCCCTTCATCGTCGCCCTGATGACCGATCTGCTCGAGCTCCGAGAAGAAGACAGCGTGCTCGAGATCGGTACCGGGCTCGGCTACCAGGCGGCGGTGCTCGCCGAACTGGCACGCAAAGTGTACAGCGTGGAGATCATCGAAGAACTCGCCACTCAAGCCGCGCAGCGGCTGCAACGGGCGGGATATACCAACGTGGAGATCAAGGTCGGCAACGGCTACTACGGCTGGCCGGAAAAAGGGCCGTTCGACAAGATGATCGTGACGGCCGCGCCTGAGCTGATTCCGCCACCCCTGATCGACCAGCTCAAGCCCAGCGGCCGCATGGTGATCCCCGCGGGGCTCCCCGATAGCCAACAGCTCATGGTGGTGGAGAAAAGCGCTGCCGGCAAGGTCAGCACTCAGGAGATTCTGCAAGTCCGCTTTGGACAGCTCGAGGGCGCCCCAGATTTCTGATGCAGCCGGCGTCAGCCGCGCTCCTTTCTTGCGTCAGCGGCCGCCGTAGTTGCGCTCGATCCAGCGCCGATACGCTCCGGTGGTCACCCCATCGACCCAGTCCCGGTGCGTGATGTACCAGTCGATGGTCTTGCGGATGCCAGTCTCGAAGGTCTCTTTGGGCGCCCAGCCCAACTCGTCTCGGATCTTGCGAATGTCCATGGCATAGCGCCGGTCGTGTCCGGGACGGTCCTTGACGTACTTGATGAGGGCTGAATGGGGCCGGCGCGAAGGATGCAGCTCGTCCAGAACCGCACAGATAGCCTTCACCACTTCGATATTGGTTTTCTCGCATTCGCCCCCGATGTTGTAGGTCTCGCCTACGCGACCCGCCTCCAGCACCTGGCGGATGGCCGCGCAGTGGTCCTCCACGTACAGCCAGTCGCGCACGTTAAGCCCGTCCCCGTAGACGGGCAGAGGCTGTCCGGTGAGCCCGTTCAGGATCATGAGGGGGATGAGCTTTTCCGGAAACTGGTATGGGCCGTAGTTGTTGGAGCAATTGGTGGTGAGGGTGGGCAAGCCGTAGGTATGGTGATAGGCGCGCACCAGGTGATCGGAGGCGGCCTTGGAGGCCGAGTACGGGCTGTTGGGAGCGTAGGGGGTTGTCTCTGAGAAAGGAGAATCCTCGGGCCCCAGGGAGCCATACACTTCGTCGGTGGAGACATGGAGGAAACGAAACGCATCCTGCTCGCCGGCGGGGAGGCGCTCCCAATAGGCACGCGCTTCGTCGAGCAGCCGGAAGGTGCCGACCACGTTGGTCTGGATGAAGTCCTCGGGCCCGTGGATGGAACGGTCCACGTGGCTCTCGGCTGCGAAGTGCACGATGGCGCGGGGGTGGTACTTGTCGAGCAACTCGCTCACCAGTCGCTGATCGGCGATGTCGCCCCGCACGAAGACGTGCCGGGGATCGTCCGCCAC
>NZ_DAIRTR010000193.1:0-4091 GCF_036803785.1 Pelomicrobium sp.
GGGCGCGGAGGGGATGGCGGGCAGGGGAGGCGCTGGTATTGGCCAGGGGACTGAGCAACTGCAGGATGGGAAGGGTAAAGGCGGCAGTTTTGCCGGTCCCGGTCTGGGCGGCAGCCATGACGTCTCGGCCGGCCAGCACCAGGGGAATCGCTTGGGCCTGGACCGGCGTGGGGGCGGCGTAGCCTTGATGGGCAACTGCTTCAAGCAATTCGGGAATGAGGCCTAGGTCAGAAAATTGCATCGCTATTCGTCGAATTCCACTACGTCTCCATAGTGCCGAATGACCAGGCTGCGCATCGCTGCGATCAGCAGCGTGGGGCCATAGGCGACCGCCATGCCGTCCTGCGAGGCCCGCCAGCCATCGGCCACCGCCGTCACTGAAATCCGGTGTTTCTCGAGCAGCGGGCCCCCTGGCGCCAATCGACGCACGGGCGATAGTAGAAAGTTCTTCCGCTATCGGTGGTTTTGAAGAAGGTTTGGGCCCTCGCGTCCAGGTGAAAACCTGCCTGATCATAGGGGCGGTCGGTGGTTGTTTCCTCCACCCGCTCCACCTTGGCCACTAGGAAATCCAAGTAAAAGGTGGGCAGGGCGTCGGCCCGATAGCTTCGCTTCATTGCGCCCCTTGCCCACGGAGGGAAGCAAGCGCGAGGAAGGCGCGTCTCATGGCCGTTCGCCGGGCCGGCTTTCTCTGCCGGAAATACTTTTTTGTGCAATTAGTTTTACAGATAACCTCATGTGATTTGTGAACAGCGGGGCTGGATTTTGTAAGGATAAAGAAAAACGCCTTCCAACGCCATAAAAAATCAGCCTTTTACGCAGACTTTGGGCCGCAGGAACGCCACTCGTCGGGCCAGATGGGCCGCCTCGGTCACTTCCGCCACCGTGTCCACATCTTTGTAGGCCCCGGGAGCTTCTTCGGCCGCCCCCCGCATGGACTTGGTCCGGATCAGAATGCCCCGGCCCCGGAGTTCGTCGATCAGCTCCCGTCCTTTCCACCGTTGCAGCGCCTGCCGCCGGCTCATGGCGCGACCGGCACCGTGGCTGGCGGAGCTGAAAGCGGGGTTGTCGGAGACACCAGCCAGCACATAGGAGCCCGTGCCCATGCTACCTCCCACGATCACCGGTTGCCCCACTTCCCGATAGCGGGGTGGGAGGCTAGGGTGGCCGGGGCCGAAAGCCCGGGTCGCCCCCTTGCGATGGACATAGAGCCGACGCTCGCCCCCGTTGACCCGGTGCCGCTCCACCTTGCAGGTGTTGTGGGACACGTCGAACAAGGTTTCCAGACGGGCACCGGGCACGACCCGCTGGAACGCTTCCCGGGTCAGATGGGTCAGGATCTGGCGGTTGGCAAGGGCGCAGTTGATGGCAGCGTTCATCGCGCCCAGGTACTGCTGCCCCTCGGGCGAGCGAATCGGGGCGCAGGCGAGCTCCCGGTCGGGCAGCGGGATGCCGAGACGGCGGGCCGCCTTGGCCAGGATCACCAGGTAGTCGGTTCCGATCTGATGGCCCAGCCCCCGGGAGCCGCAGTGGATGGAGACCACGATTTGTCCTTCCGACAGGCCATAGGCTTGAGCCGCCTGCTGGTCGTAGACGCGCTCCACGACCTGCACTTCCAGATAGTGATTTCCGGAGCCAAGGGTTCCCATCTCGCCCCGCTGGCGCTTCTTCGCCAGCTCAGAAACGTTCTCCGGATGGGCTTCCTCGACCCGGCCATGCTCTTCCACGTATTCCAAATCCTCGTGCGTCCCGAAACCCTGCTCCACCGCCCAGCGGGCGCCTCCCCGCATCACTTGATCCAGTTCGGGAATGGAGAGTTTGAGAGATCCCTCCTCACCGACCCCTGCAGGGATCGAGCGAAACAGTTCGTCGGCTAGGGGTTCGAGGGAAGGCGCCAGGACGTCCAGCGTCAGGTTGGTCCGCAGGCAGCGGATGCCACAGGAAATGTCGAACCCCACGCCGCCGGCCGAAACAACGCCCCCTTCGTCCGCATCGAAGGCGGCCACGCCACCGATGGGAAACCCATAGCCCCAATGAGCGTCGGGCATGGTCATGGCCGCACCCACCAGGCCCGGAAGCTGCGCTACGTGGGCGATCTGCTCCAATACCTTCTCGTCCATCGCTTCGAGCAGCTCCCGGGTAGCGAAAAGCCGCACCCGCGGATGGACAGCGTCGGTGCCGGCGAGTGTCCAGGTGGTTTCGTTCAACGGTTGTAGTCGATCCAGTTTCATCGTCGTTGCTCTCTCAACAAAATTGATTCGTGCCCCCCAGGCGAGTTCCGAGCCGGGCTCAGGCGCCCCCCGCGTGGTCCAGCGGCCAAACGGGAGGATTTTTCCGCGAATCGTTACCCTAAAGGGCGAGAGCCGCCACAAGCTTACCCTGGTCCATCCGGCAGTGGAGGGCGAGAGCCCAGAAAGAGGGCGAGACATGAGGAGGCAGAAAGGTGCCTACAAGGCACTCCCGTGTCCGTTATTCTGGACGAAAACCTCGGCGGACGCATCCGAAATCGGGGAAAGCCTGGCCACAGCGCCACGTTGCCCGGCGAGAAAGCGGGTTTTGGCTTGTGGGTGCTTTTGTTATGATGACCTCGACGCTTCCCATTCCCATGTCCCTCATCGATCTTCATTGCCATTCCACGGCTTCGGACGGCGTGCTGGCACCCGCCGAGGTGGTGCGCCAGGCGGTCACACGGGGGGTGGCGGTGCTTGCGCTCACCGATCACGACGAGGTGGGAGGGCTTGCGCCGGCGCGCGAGGCTGCCCGGGCCGAGGGGATCACCTTCGTCGAGGGGGTCGAGGTGTCGGTGACCTGGCGCGCCCAGACCCTCCATGTGGTGGGCCTGGGAATCGATCCGTCCCACCCTCAGCTGACGGCCGGCTTGGCCGGCCTGCGGGCCGGGCGCCGGGAGCGGGCCCGGGCGATCGCCGCCGAGCTCGCCCGTTGCGGTATCCATGGAAGCCTGGAAGGCGCCTATGCCCACGCCCGGAACCCGGACCTGATCGGGCGCACCCATTTCGCTCGGTTCCTGGTGCAGCAAGGAGTGGCGACGGACGTGAAGGGTGTATTCCAGCGCTACCTGGCCCAAGGCAAGCCAGGTTATGTGCCCCACCCATGGGCCTCCCTGGAACAGGCTGTTGCCTGGATTCGGGCGAGCGGTGGGGTGGCGGTGTTGGCCCATCCTGGCCGCTATCGCCTGTCGAGTGGCGCAATGGAGGCTTTGCTGGCTGAGTTCCGAAACTGGGGCGGGATGGGCATCGAGGTGGTGTCGCCAAACCACTCGTTGGATGATACCCGGCGCTTCGCCCATCTGGCCGTCCGCTTCGGACTTGCCGCCTCCGCGGGTTCGGATTTCCATAGTCCCGAAGAAAGCGGGCTGAGCCTGGGGGTGCTGCCGCCTTTGCCCGAGGAATGCCGGCCAATCTGGAGCGCGCTTGGGCTAGGATGAGGCAGGCGCGACGATGGCCCAGTACTTCGAAATACACCCCAAGAATCCGCAACCCAGGCTGATCCGTCAGGCCGCCGAAATCGTGCGCCAAGGCGGGGTGATCGTCTATCCCACCGACTCCTGTTATGCCTTGGGATGCCGCCTTGGCGACCGGGAGGCAGCCTCCCGCATTTGCCGTATCCGCGGCGTCGACGACGATCATCTGCTCACCCTAGTGTGCCGCGACCTGGCCGAACTGGCCCAGTATGCCCGGGTAGACAACCGGCAGTTCCGGCTGCTCAAGGCGGCCACTCCAGGCAGCTACACTTTCATCCTGGAAGCGACGCGGGAAGTGCCGCGACGGCTGCAGCATCCCAAACGCAATACCATCGGCCTGCGCGTGCCGGACCATGCGGTGGCAAACGCCTTGCTGGCGGAGCTGGGCGAGCCTTTGCTTTCTTCCACCTTGCTGCTGCCGGGCGATGACTTGCCGATGAACGACGCCCAGGAGATCCGCGCCCGCCTGGAGCACCAGGTAGACCTGGTGATCGACAGTGGCCCTTGTGGTGTCGAGATGACCACGGTGCTGGACCTGACCGACGAAGTGCCCAAGGTGGTGCGCAAAGGGAAGGGCTCTCCCGAAGCGCTGGGCATCACACCCTGAGCCGCG
>NZ_DAIRTR010000194.1:0-3962 GCF_036803785.1 Pelomicrobium sp.
ATACTCTTCATCGACGAGCTCCACACCATGGTCGGGGCGGGCAAGGCCGAGGGGGCGATCGATGCCGGCAACATGCTGAAGCCCGCGCTCGCCCGGGGCGAGCTGCACTGCATCGGCGCGACCACCTTGGATGAATACCGTAAGTACATCGAGAAGGACGCCGCCTTGGAGAGGCGCTTCCAGAAAGTGATGGTGGACGAGCCCACCGTGGAGGAAACCATCGCTATTCTGCGCGGCTTGCAGGAGAAGTACGAGCTGCACCACGGCGTAGAGATCACCGATCCGGCCATCGTGGCCGCTGCCGAGCTTTCCCACCGCTACATCACCGACCGGTTCCTGCCGGACAAGGCGATCGACCTGATCGACGAGGCGGCGGCACGCATCCGCATGGAGATCGACTCCAAGCCGGAGGAGATGGACCGCCTGGAGCGACGCCTGATCCAGCTCAAGATCGAGCGGGAAGCGGTGAAGAAGGAAAAGGACGAGGCATCCCGCAAGCGCCTGCAGCTCTTGGAAGAGGAGATCACCAAGCTGGAGAAGGAATATTCGGACCTGGAAGAGATCTGGAAGGCAGAAAAGGCCCAGGTCGCTGGCGCGCAGCACATCAAGGAGGAGCTGGACAAGCTGAAACTGGAAATGGAAGCGGCCAAGCGTAAGGGCGACTGGCAGAAGGTCTCCGAAATCCAATACGGAAAAATCCCTCAGCTCGAAGCCCAGCTCAAGCAAGCGGAAAGCGGCGCGGGCAAGAAGCAGTTTCGGCTGTTGCGCACCCAGGTGGGTGCCGAGGAGGTGGCCGAGGTGGTGTCCCGCTGGACCGGCATCCCCGTCTCCAAGATGATGGAAGGGGAGCGGGAGAAGCTACTCCACATGGAGGAGCGGCTGCATCAGCGGGTAGTGGGCCAGGACGAGGCCGTGCGGCTCGTCTCCGATGCCATCCGCCGCTCTCGGGCAGGCCTTTCCGACCCGAACCGGCCTTACGGCTCGTTCCTATTCCTCGGACCCACCGGTGTAGGCAAGACCGAGCTGTGCAAGGCGCTCGCCGAGTTTCTGTTCGACTCGGAAGAGCACTTGATCCGACTCGACATGAGCGAATACATGGAGAAGCACTCGGTGGCCCGGTTAATCGGCGCCCCGCCGGGCTACGTGGGTTACGAGGAAGGCGGTCAGCTCACTGAGCAGGTGCGCAGAAAGCCTTACTCGGTGATCCTGCTGGATGAAGTGGAGAAGGCCCATCCGGAAGTGTTCAACGTGCTTCTCCAGGTACTGGACGACGGGCGGCTCACCGACGGGCAAGGGCGCACCGTGGACTTCCGCAACACGGTCGTGGTGATGACCTCTAACTTGGGGTCCCACATGATCCAGCAGATGGCGGGGGACGACTACCAGGTGATCAAGCTGGCGGTGATGGCGGAGGTGAAGAATTATTTCCGGCCCGAGTTCATCAACCGCATCGACGAGGTGGTGGTGTTCCACGCCCTGGACGAGAAGCACATCAAGGAGATCGCCCATATCCAGCTCGGCTACCTGCGCAAACGGTTGGCGGCGATGGACATGGGGTTGGAAGTGACGGAGGCAGCCCTCGCCGAACTTGCCAAGGTGGGCTTTGATCCGACCTACGGAGCGCGCCCGTTGAAGCGGGCGATCCAGCAGCGGATCGAAAATCCCTTGGCCAGGCTGATCCTGGAAGGCCGCTTCGGGCCGAAGGACCAGATTCGGGTGGACGTGGCGGGCAGCGAGTTCGTGTTCACCAAGGCGCAGCAGCAGGCTGCGGCGGCGGCATGAAGAAGGCGCTTTACGCAGCCGACGGCTGAACGAGCGGGGAGGGTGCGTGCTCTCCGCTCGCCCGCAGCTGCCGCCACCATTCGGCGGCGGCGGTCTGGGTCCACGGGTGCCAGGCGCAGAGCACGTGGAGCACCATGAGCAGCTCTTCCATGCGCTGAGGACGTGCGGCAGGGTCCTTGTCCAGGCAGCGCACTACCAGGTCGTCCAGCTCTTGAGGAATGTCCTGGGCCCCGCGCTCAGACGGCCGCGGCGGCGGGGCGCTTAGCACCTGGTGGGTCAGGTCCAGATCGGTTTGTGCTTCGTACAGCCGCTGCCCCGTGAGCAGGAAGAAGCCCACTGCTCCCACCGAATAGATGTCGGAGCGGGGGTCAGCCTGCCCAGGGTTACGAATGCGCTCCGGCGCCATGTATAAGGGCGTGCCCAGGATGCGCAGGGCGCGGGTGAGGTCCCGCGGGTCGGGCTTGTCCAGGTCCTTCACTAGCCCGAAGTCCAGGACTTTCACCACGTCGAATTCCCCACCCCGCTCGCACAGCATGATGTTTTGCGGCTTGACATCCCGGTGCACCAGTCCTTTCCCATGAGCTTCCCGTAGCGACCCGCACAGCTGCCGCAGGATGTGAATCACCCGGGGCACAGGCACTGCCCCGTCGCGGGCTACCAGGAGGTCCAGCGTGATGCCGTTCAGGTATTCCATGGCATAAAAAAAGACCCCATCGGGGGAGCGGCCATAGTCGTAGATCTCGATGGTGTTGGGATGGGAGAGCTGGCTCGCGAGCCGCACCTCCCGCTCGAAACGGGCGATCATCTCGTCGGTGGCCACGGCAGGCTTCAGGATCTTGACCGCCGTGGGCCGTTTGAGAAGCGCATGGGTGGCGAGATAGACCCGACTCATGCCCCCCTCGCCGAGCTCCCGCTCCAGCTTGTACGGCCCGAGCTGGCGCGCTTCGCCCACCTGACGCTTGAGCCGGGCGACGAGCAGTGACGAACCGAGCGCCGCCAGCAGGGACAGGACGAATAGCCCGAACAGGGTGCCGAACATGACGTTGAGATAGGCGAGGGGCGCGAAGGCCTCCCGGGCGCTGACTTCTACCGCCACGCCCATATCGTATTCTGGCAGCCACTTCCACGCGCCGATCACGTGGGCCCCACGGTAGTTGCGGTACGGCTCCACCAGGACGCCCTGCTGCTCCTTAAGGTCGGATTTGAGGCGGCTCGCCACGGCCAGCGCCGCCAGCCGGGTGAGAGGCCAGGCATTCGGCTCCAGCTCGGGCACATACCCGGCGGCTAGATCGCCGCCGGGATCGCGCACTTGCACGGCGAGGGCGGAACGGGCGTCGGGGGACTGGGGCAGGAGGCCCAAGCGCCTGAGGGCTTCGTCGAAACGGCTCTCGGAGAGCATCAGACCACTTTCATCGAAAGCATACAGCTCCATGGTTTTCTCTGGATGCGCCACCTTAAGAAGGTGGGTGAACTCCTCGTCGGCGAAACGGGCGAAACCTAAGGCGGCGATTACTTCGCCCCGGTCGTTGCGCACCGGCGCCTCGATCCACAGCACGGGGCGCCGGAAGAAGGGCAAGGGCGGGGCATTAAGGCGCTGCTCTTCCCGCAGCGGGCGCACGAAGCGGGTCTCTCCTTGGAACACCGGTTCCAGGCGGTCGAGGGCCGCACCCGACAAGCGGACACCTGCGTACTCGCGAAACCGGGTGGCGATGATCATCCCGCTCCGATCGATCACCTGGGCGCTGACGTTGCCCGAGTCGCGGATCACGGGCGAGAGGGTTTCGAACAACTGCGCCCGGGCGGGCGATTCCCATAGGCGGGCCGGGTCCCGGTTCAGGTGGACGAGCTGGGCCACGGCTTCCCGAACCCGGGGATGCTGGGCCCAGCGGTCGGCCTCCTGTTTTTTTTCCTCGATCCAGATTTCGAGCCCCCTCACTTCCGCACCGAGCACCGTGGAGAGCTCGGAGGCGCGAATCTCTTGGAGGGATCCGCGCACGCCCTGGTAGGTCCAGGCGCCCAGCCCCCCGATGGCCGCCAGGGTGAGGGCGAACGCCAGGCTGCGACGCCAGGGGGTTGCGAAGAGCAGGGCTGTGAGGGACGCGTGCCGGTTCCTGCCCGTCGCGGGTGCGCAGAGCTCGGTGCGGGTGATCTGCTCGGGGTCGGCGGAGGGGGACATGGAG
>NZ_DAIRTR010000195.1:0-3869 GCF_036803785.1 Pelomicrobium sp.
CCATCCTTCTCATGTCCCTGGGGGAGGAAGAAGCGGCCCAAGTGCTGAAGTACCTGTCCCCGCGGGAGGTGCAGAAGCTGGGGGCGGCCATGGCCCGGCTCAAGGCGGTGCCCAAAGAACGGGTCGATGCGGTCCTCGACGAATTCAAGAAGAAGGCCGAGGACCGTTCGACCCTGGCCCTCGCCTCCGACGAGTACATCCGCGCCGTGCTCACCAAGGCCTTGGGGGACGAAAAAGCGGCCCACGTCATCGACCGCATTCTCCAGGGCGGCGATACGAGCGGCATCGAAAGCTTGAAATGGATGGACTCGGCCTCGGTCGCGGAGCTCATCCGCAATGAGCATCCCCAGGTCATCGCTACCATCTTGGTGCATCTGGATCGGGACCAGGCGGGGGAAGTGCTCGGTCATCTCCCCGAGCGGCTGCGCAACGACGTGATCCTGCGCATCGCCACCCTGGACGGAGTACAGCCAGCCGCCCTCAAGGAACTCAACGAAGTGCTGGCCAAGCTCCTCACCGGCAACGCCAGCCTGCGTAAAACCGCCATGGGCGGGGTGCGCGCCGCGGCCGAAATCCTCAACTTCATGCCTACGAGCTACGAGAACGCGGTCATCGAAAGCGTGCGCGAGCACGACGCCGAGCTCGCCCAGAAGATCCTGGACGAGATGTTCGTGTTCGAGGACTTGCTGGAGCTGGAAGACCGGGCCATCCAGCTTCTGCTGCGGGAGATCCAGTCCGAGTCCCTCATCGTCGCGCTGAAAGGCGCCTCCGACGCCCTCAAGGAGAAGATCTTCAAAAACATGTCCCAGCGGGCGGCAGAGCTGCTGCGGGAGGATCTGGAAGCAAAGGGCCCGGTGCGGGTGTCCGAGGTGGAAGCCGAGCAGAAAGAAATCCTGAAGATCGTGCGCCGCCTGGCCGACGCCGGCCAGATCGTCCTGGGCGGAGCGGGGGAAGATGCCTATGTCTAGCGTCATCCCCAAGGAACGCCTGTCCGCCTATCAGCGCTGGGAGTTGGGTTCGTTCGATCCCGCGCCTCCCGAGGCGCCGGTGGCCAGGCTGCCCACGGCGGAAGAGCTGGAGCGGTTGCACCAGAGCGCCCGGGACGAAGGCTACGCAGCGGGCTACGCCGAAGGGCTGGCGCAGGCTCGCGAGGATGCCGAACGGCTCAGGGCCATCGGCGGAGCTTGGTCTGAAGCCCTGGCCCGCCTGGAAGAAGAGGTGTCGCAAGCACTGGTGCGGCTCGCCCTCGCCATCGCTGCCCATGTGCTGCGGGCAGCCCTGGCGGTTCGCCCCGAGCTCGTCACTGCCGTGGTGAAGGAAGCCATGGCGACCGTGCCCCATCCAGGCGTCCATCCGCGGCTCGTGCTCCACCCCGAGGATGCGCTCCTGGTGCGCCGGCTCCTCGCCCACGAGCTGGAACAGGGCGGCTGGAAGCTGGTGGAAGACCCCGCCCTCGAGCGCGGCGGCTGCCGGGTGGAGAGCTCCGCCACGACGGTGGACGCCACCCTCGCCGGACGCTGGGAGCGTATCGCGGCCGCCCTCCAGGACGAGCAGGCATGGACGCCATGAATCCTCACGCAGCGCGCTGGCGCGGCCGGCTGGAAGAATGCGCCGAGCGCCTAGCCGAGCGCCCGCCCCTGCTCGTCAGCGGGCGCCTCACCCGGGTGGCGGGGCTGGTGATGGAGGCGGTGGGCCTCAAGCTCGCCCTGGGCAGCGGCTGCCGCGTGCTCCTGCCCCACGGGGCCAGCGTGGAGGCGGAGGTAGTGGGATTCAATGGGGAAAAGCTCTACCTCATGCCTACGGGGGAGGTGCTCGGGCTCACGCCCGGGGCGCCCGTGGTGCCGGTAGAAATGCCTTTGGCATTGCGTCAGCCGGACGGTGGCCGCCAACCCCTGCGTCGGGCCACCGACCGAACACGGCTGGTGCCGGTGGGTGACGGGCTGCTCGGACGAGTGCTGGATGGCGTGGGCCGCCCCCTGGACGGCCTGGGGCCCCTTGTCGACGTGCATCCGGCACCGCTCCACGCCCGGCCCTACAACCCTCTAGACCGGGCACCCATCAGGGAAGTGCTGGACGTGGGCGTGCGCGCGATCAATGGGCTACTCACTCTCGGACGCGGACAGCGCATGGGACTATTCGCCGGCAGCGGCGTGGGCAAGAGCGTGCTCCTCGGCATGATGGCCCGCTACACCAGCGCCGACGTGACGGTGGTGGGCTTGATCGGCGAGCGTGGCCGGGAAGTCAAGGAATTCATCGAGTCGATCCTGGGACCGGAAGGGCTTGAGCGCTCGGTGGTGGTGGCGGCCCCCGCCGACAACCCCCCCCTGATGCGACTCCAGGGGGCGGCCTACGCCACCGCCGTGGCCGAGTATTTCCGCGACCGGGGACGCTCGGTATTGCTCATCATGGATTCCCTTACTCGCTACGCCATGGCGGCTCGGGAAATCGCCCTGGCGATCGGTGAGCCGCCCGCCACCAAAGGCTATCCGCCTTCGGTGTTCGCCCGGCTGCCCCAGCTCGTGGAGCGGGCAGGCAATGGCCCTCCCGGCGGCGGCTCCATCACCGCCTTCTACACGGTGCTCACCGAAGGTGACGATCCCCAGGATCCCGTCGCCGACGCTGCCCGGGCGATCTTGGACGGACACGTGGTGTTGGCACGGTCCCTGGCGGAGGCCGGCCACTATCCGGCCATCGATATCGAGGCGTCGGTAAGTCGCGCCATGGCGAACCTCATGCCTGCGGAGCGCTTCGAGCAGGTGCGCCGCTTCAAGGCTCTGTACGCTCGCTACCAGCGCTCCCGCGACCTAATCAGCGTCGGCGCCTATCAGCCGGGGGCCGATCCTCTGCTCGACCAGGCCATCGCCCTCTATCCGCGGATGGAAGCGTACCTGCAACAGGGCATGGATGAGCGGGTGAGCCATGGAGAAAGCATGAACGCTCTGCAACAGCTGCTCGGTACGGAAACCCACTCGGAGCACATCCCATGACCCGTGATACGCTGAGCACCTTGATCCGCCTTGCCCAGACTCGGGCCGAGACTGCCGCCCGCCAGCTCGGACGCTTACTGCACCAGGAGCGGGAAGTGGAAGAACGGCTCAAGCTCCTCACCGCCTATCAAGCCCAGTACCAGGCCCGCCTGCTGGCCTCGGTACGCTCGGGCCTCCCTCGCGCCGCGCTGCAAAACTACCAGGCGTTCCTCGAGACCTTGGACCGGGCTATCACCCAATGCCGGGAACAACTGGCCGCGGCCCGCATTCGGCGCCAGAGCGGTCAGGTGCAATGGCAAGGAGAGCAACGCACCCTCCAGTCGTTTCAACGGCTCGAGGAGCGGCGCCGCCACGCCGAGCGGGTGAGAAACGCCCGCGTGGAGCAGCGCCAGTGGGATGAGCATGGGGCACGGGGTACTGCGGCGCCCTGGGGTAAGCCCACGGAATGAAGCCAGCCGCAAAGGAGAAATCCCGCCGTGGAAATCCTTCTCCCAGTTCCCGCTGCCCTGGCCGCTCCCTCCACTGCTCCCGCGCCTTTAGCCGCGGCACTCGGTGCCGCCGTCCTGGGCCTGGAGGATCCGTTCGCCGCAGTGCTCGCCCGGGAGCTCGCCCTCGCTTCCTTCCCGCTGCAGGCGGGCGGCCGCGAGGAGCGGGGCGCCGAGGCCGAAAAGCCACAGGCGTCGGACCCTAAGCCTGGGGCGGAAAGCGCAACCCCGACCGAAGACGGCCTTGCTACCGCGCCGCTCCCGTGGGCGATCCCCCTGGAGCCCTATTCGAGCAGTGGCCGCCCGATCAGCGCGCCCGAGGCCATTCTGGAGCTCCCTGAGGCTTCGGCGCGCGCCTGCAATGAGGAGCGGTCGCAGACTTGCAGCCCTTCCGGGG
>NZ_DAIRTR010000196.1:0-3813 GCF_036803785.1 Pelomicrobium sp.
GGGCGGGCCCGCAAGGGGGGCACCTGGCCACCCCGGATCAACTGGAACACCTGGGCGATGAACTCGATCTCCCGGATACCCCCTGGACCCAGCTTGATGTTATCCATGAGCTCCCGGCGTTTGACTTCCTCCCGGATCTGGGCATGGAGGCTGCGCATGGAGGCGTAGGCGCCGAAGTCCAGATATTTGCGGAAAACGAAGGGGCGGGTAAGCCGTTCCAACTCCTGGGCCCGGCTACCGCACACCACCCGGGCCTTGATCCAGGCGTAGCGCTCCCACTCCCGTCCCTGGGTGATCAGGTAGTGCTCCAGGCTCGGGAAGTTCACCACCAAGGGGCCGCTTTCCCCGAAAGGGCGCAGGCGCAAGTCCACCCGAAAGACGAACCCCTCTGGGGTGAAATCATTGAGCGCCCCCGCGATCCGCTGGCCCAGCCGGGTGAAGAACTCGTGGTTGCTGATGGACTTGGGGCCGTCGGTGTGTCCCTCCTCGGGGTAGACGAACACTAGGTCCACGTCGGACGAGACGTTGAGCTCCCCGCCCCCCAGCTTACCCATGCCTATCACCAGCAGGTCTTGAGGCTGGCCGGTCTCGTCCCCGATCGGGTGTCCGTAGCGCTCAGCAAGCCAGGCGTGGTGGGCATCCCGGGCCCGGGTAATGGCGAGATCCGCCAGTGCAGTCATGGTTTCGGTGACCTCCTCGAGGCTCGCGAGCCTGCCCAGGTCCCGGGCCATCACCCGCAGCATGACCCGGCGGCGCAATTGCCGCAGGGCCGAGGCGAGCTGGCCCGCCTCTCCCGTCGGCTGCTGGTCCAGGAAAGCCTGCATGGCTTGGGGCGTGTAGGGCTCCTGTAGCCGGGCGGCTAGCTCTTCGCCCAGGGTAGGATCGGCAAGGAGCAGCCGATCGGCATAGCGGCTCAGGCGCCGGACCCGGGTCAGAAGCTCGGTGTTCGGGTCGGCGGTGACGGGGTTTTCGGCGCCCATGGGAAAGAAGTGGGTTAAACTAGCGAAACCTTCGCTCGTCGCTGTTTTTGGACGGCGGTCGGGTCGAGGAAAGATTCCCCGCAATTCTAATCGCCGGGGCGCCGGTTAGGCGAAACGCCCTGGGAAGAGGTCCTTGAGCCCGCTCTCCCGTATCTCGTTGGCCACGCGGCATGGCCTGCGCCATCTCTTCCGCGCCGCCCGATGGATCTTCGGGATCGGGCTCGTCGGTGTCGCGATCGCTTTCCTGGCGCTGCGCTACGGAGTGTTCCCCCACGCCGACGCTTTCCGTGATCCCGTGGCCCGCTATGCCCAACGCGCCCTGGGGCTACCGGTGACCCTAGGTCGACTGGAGGCAGGCTGGCGAGGCGTGCGGCCCGAGCTACGGGTGAGCGAGGTGAAGGTGCTGGATCCCAGCGGCCGGCCAGCCCTCGCCCTGGGACGGGTGGAAGCGGTCCTGTCCTGGTCCGCCCTGTTGCAGGGGGAATTGGGTTTTTACCGACTGGAGGCCGACGCGCCCGCCGTCCACGTGCGTCGAGACGCCCGCGGTCACTGGTGGGTCGCTGGCTTGCCCCTGAACCAGGCGGAGAAGGGCACCGCCTCCAGCGCCATCGGCGCATGGCTGCTACGCCAGCGGGCGGTGTGGATCCACGGGGCTGTGGTGGTGTGGGAAGACGCTGGGCGCGGCACCGCGCCCCTTCCCCTTACTGAGGTGGAGTTGCGGCTGGAAAACGGTCTCGGACGCCATCGTTTCGCCCTGCAGGCTTTCGCGCCAGCGGCCGGGGGCGGTCGCCTGGAGGTGCGGGGGGACCTGAAAAAGGGGCTCTTGTTTCACGAGCCGAAAAACCTCATGGGGGAGCTGTACCTGGCCTTGGACCGGATGGACGTGGCCGCGTGGCGGCCTTGGCTTCCCCTGCCCGAAGGGTTACAGGCAGGCAGCGGTGCGGCTCGGGCGTGGGTGACCTTTCGAGGGAACGGGGCCGTGGCGGTGACGGCCGATGTGCAGCTCGCCGACGTGGTGGTGGCGCTTTCCCCCGAGTTGCCTGCCTTCGCTCTGACGAGCCTGGGCGGGCGGATCGGCTGGAAACGAGAAGCGGAGGGAAACGAGGTATGGACGCGGGGTTTGAGCCTTGCCACCCCGGAGGGCTTGCGCCTCGCCCCCACCGATTTTCGCTTCCGACGCGCCGGAGAAGGGGCGGATGCCCAGTGGGCGATCCAGGCCAATGTCCTCGACCTGGGGGTGCTGGCGAGCCTTGCGCGCCATCTACCCTTGCCCGTGGAGGCACGGGAGCAGCTCGCAGCCTTGGCGCCCCGGGGCACGGTCTTCGGGTTGGAGGCTGCGTGGAAGGGGGATCTGACCAGCGCGCGCGACTACCGGGTACGGGCCCGATTCGATGCCTTGGCGCTCAGTCCCTACGGCCCGGTTCCCGGCTTCCGGGGTCTGAGCGGTGCGGTGGAGGGAAGCGACCAGGCAGGCTCCTTCGCCCTGTCGGGCAAGGGGGCGATGCTGGAGCTTCCACGGGTCTTCCCCCGGCCCCTTGCCTTCGACCAATTGACGGTACAGGGCGGATGGGCGAAGCAAGATGAGCAGCACACCGAAATCCGCCTTCGCCAAGTGACCTTCGCCAATGCTGACCTGGCCGGTAGCGCCACGGGTCGCTATTGGACCACCCCGTCGGGCCCCGGCCGCATCGATCTCACTGCCCGGCTTACCCGGGCCGAAGCCCGGCGAGTCCACGCCTATCTCCCTTGGGTGGTCGGCGAGGAGACACGGGAATGGCTACGGGAAGCCCTCCTGGCAGGCCGGGTGTCCGAGGCAGCCTTGGTCCTCAAGGGGCCGTTGGAACACTTCCCCTTTGCCGAGGCGGACCAGGGGGAGTTTCGGGTGAGCGCGAAAGCCTCCGGCGTCCAACTCCAGTATGCTCATGGCTGGCCCCGCCTCGAGGAGATCGAAGCGGATCTGGTTTTCCGGGGGGCGGGAATGGAGATCGCCGCGGGCCGCGGTGTCCTTTTGGGCGTCCGGTTGAGCGGCGTGCGGGCGGTGATTCCGGACCTGGGCGCCGCACAACCCCAGCTCACGGTGACCGGGGAAGCCCGGGGAGACACCAACGCTTTTCTGCGCTTCATCGAGGAGAGCCCGGTGGGCAGGCGTATCGGGGATTTCACCCGGGGGATGGAGGCGGCGGGAACGGGGCGGCTCGCCCTGACGCTGACAGTGCCCTTGCACCACAGTCCGGAGGCTACGGTGGAGGGTGTCTATACCTTTCAAGCCAACCGCATCACATTTCAGGCCGGCCTGCCGCCACTGGAGGAAGTCACGGGAACGCTGCGTTTCACCGATCGGGAGGTGGCGGCGGAGGGTATCGACGCCCGCTTCCTGGGCGGGCCGGTCCGCCTTTCTGCCCGGACCGTCGGGGAGGAAGTGCGCCTGAGCGCCCATGGCCGGTTCGCGGCCGAGGCCTGGCAGGCCAGGGGGGCACCTGGGTGGACCCGGCTGCTTTCTGGCACGACCGACTGGCGCTTCCACCAAGTGATCCGCCGGGACGCCACCGAAGAGACGCTGGAGTCGTCCCTGGAGGGGCTCGCCCTGGCGCTGCCCGCCCCCCTCACGAAATCCACCCAAGAACCCCTGCCCTTGCGGGTGACCCGGCGTCCGGCCGGTCCCGACTCGTCCGTGCTCACCGTCTCCCTGGGAGAGCGGGCCTCCGCCCAGTTGGTTCTGACAGGCGCGCCGTCCTCCGTCACCTTGGAGCGGGGGGCTCTCGTGCTGGGGCCCGGGACGGCGGAGGCGAAGCGGGAAGGGCTGTGGGTGACTGGCTCGACCTCCCTCCTGGAC
>NZ_DAIRTR010000197.1:0-3804 GCF_036803785.1 Pelomicrobium sp.
GGGCGGTGGCGTGCTGACGGTGGCCCGCGGGGAACCCGGCTGGGCCCCCGTTTCAGCCCTTGGGCGGTACTCCAGCGCGCTTGTCATGGCGAGCACGCCGATCGCGGCGATGGCCAGCACGATGATCTCTCCGAAGGTGTCGAAACCGCGGAAGTCAACCAGGATCACATTGACCACATTGGCTCCCCCGCCGCCGGGCACGGATTGCTCCAGGAAAAAGGGGGAGATGCTGGCGGCCGGCTGGTTCATGGCGCTGTAGGCGAGTAAGCCAACGCCCAGACCGGCGAGAACGGCAAGGCCCGCGTCCCTTGCCCGCCTTAGGGAGGAGCTTTCCCGAGGGGAGCGCTCCGGCAGGCGTCGCAGGGCGAGGAGCAGCAGGATGATGGACACTACTTCCACCGAAAGCTGGGTGAGGGCGAGGTCGGGGGCCGAAAAGCGCAGAAAGGCGAGGGAGACGATCAATCCCGCTATGCCGACGAACAGGGCCGAAAGCAAGTGGTCATGACGATAGACTACGCTGCCTGCGATTGCCACGAGCAGGGCGGCGAGAACCACCACGCTTACTGCGTCCGCGGGCGTCGAGGACGGAACGAGGAGCGGCATCGACTGGGCGAAGGCAGTGGCGGCCACGATCAGACTCGTGGCGAGCAGGAGCGCCAGGGAGCGCTGCAGGGAACCGTTGTCGAGCCGCGCCGTCACCCATACAGCCGCCCGGGTCACCAGGATGGCGCTCTCGTCGAACAGGCGCTTGGCGGTACGGCGAGAGGGGATATAGGCGTGTAGACGGAACTTGCGCTGCAACCAGAAGTACAGGCCCACGCCGCCCGCCAGCGCCACCAAGCTCATGAAGAGGGGCAAATTGAAGCCGTGCCAGATAGCCAGACTGTACTCGGGCGGCGGCGCACCGAGGACGCTCGTGGAGGCGAGGTGTAGCAAGGGGCCGACGGTCACGGCAGGGAAGAGGCCCACCACCACGCAAGTGGCCACCAGGATCTCCACCGGCACCTTCATCCAGCGGGGCGGCTCATGGGGCTCCGTGGCCAGATCCCGGGCCTCGCCGTGAAAGAAAACGTCGTGGATAAAGCGCAGGGAATAAGCCACGGAGAACATGCCGGCCGCCGCCGCCAGTACAGGCTCGATCCATCCGAGCAGCCGGCCCTGCAGCGCCTCGGCGAAAAACATCTCCTTGGACAGGAAGCCGTTGAGCAGGGGCACCCCCGCCATGGCGGCGGCGGCCACCATGGCGAGCGCAGCTGTGTGGGGCATGTCCTTCCACAAGCCCGCCAGCCGTCGCATGTCCCGCGTGCCGGTTTCGTGATCGATGATACCAGCGGCCATGAAAAGAGAGGCCTTAAAGGTGGCGTGGTTCAGGATGTGAAACACGCCGGCCACCACCGCCAGCGGCGAGCCGAGGCCGAGCAGCAGGGTGATCAAGCCCAGGTGGCTCACGGTGGAGTAGGCGAGCAGCCCCTTGAGGTCGTGCTTGAACATGGCCAGGTAGGCGCCGAGCACTAGGGTCACCAGGCCGGTGGTTGTGACCAGGTAGAACCACGTGTCAGTACCGGCGAGCACCGGATGCAGCCGCGCCATGAGGAAAATGCCGGCTTTCACCATGGTGGCCGAATGGAGGTAGGCCGACACCGGGGTGGGAGCTGCCATGGCGTGGGGCAGCCAGAAATGGAACGGGAACTGAGCCGACTTGGTGAAGGCGCCCAGGAGCACCAGGACCACGATGACCGGATAGAGGGGGCTGTCCAGAACCACTTCTCGCGAGGCAAGGATGCTGCTCAACTCGAAGCTGCCCGCCGCGTGGGCCAGGAGCAAAAGTCCAGCGAGCAGGGCGAGTCCTCCACCTCCGGTGACCGACAGAGCGGTGATGGCGCCAGAACGAGACTCGTAATGGTTGTGATGAAAGGCGATGAGCAGAAAAGAGCTCAGGCTGGTGAGCTCCCAGAACACCAGCATGAGCAACACGTTCTCCGAGAGCACGATGCCGATCATCGCTGCCATGAATAGCATGAGATAGCAGAAGAAGCGGCCATGGTCGTCCGCAGGGGACAGGTAATAGCGAGCGTAGAGAATGATCAGCAGCCCGATGGCGAGGATCAGGAAGGCGAAAAGGAACGCCAGCCCATCGATGCGGAAAGTGAGGTTGAGCCCCAGCGCCGGCAGCCATTGCCAACCGGCACGCAAGACCTCGCCCTGGAACGCGCGTGGCGAAAGCCATAGCAGCCAGCTCAGGGCCGCTACGACCGGCAGCGCCACGCCCAGGGTGGCGGCGTTGCGCCCCAGGCGGCCAAGCACGGGGGCGAGGCTCGCGGCCGCCAGGGGCAACAGAACGAGGACGAGAATGCTCATGGCCTTTTTCTGCTTGTTGCGAGCGGAGGAGCTATCGCGTAGGCCGCCGAAAGACGGAAAAGTTTCCCCGACGCGACCGGGACGATTTTATCCTAATAGGCAGGTTGCGCGATTCTTCAGCGCGCGGATCGGTAGCCGCGGTGACTCCGGATGCGGATTTGGCGCGGCAGGATGCGGGGGGCTACAATGAGCCCCCGCGCGCTATTACCGCATGACCGGACGACGACGAGCAAGATTACAAGAAGGAGAGGTCACTGTGCCGGCATCGCGCCCACCCAATGCTATCCGGCTTGCCCTAGGCTGCGGCGTTCTGGTTGCCGCCACATGGTCGGTGCAGGCGGCCGCCGCAGGTGGAGCCTCCGCGGAGCACACGGCTTGGGTCTTCCTGTGGATCGCCCTCATCCTGGGGGCGGCCAAGACGGCGAGCCTGGTGGAGCGTTTCGGTCAGCCTGCGGTGCTAGGGGAGCTGCTGGTAGGCATCGCCTTGGGCAACCTGTTCCTGGTGGGTATCGACTGGTTCGAGCCCATTAAGACGGATGAGATCGTCAAGTTTCTGGCCGAGCTGGGCGTCGTCATCCTCCTCTTTCAGATCGGGCTCGAATCCAGCGTGGATTCCATGCGCCGGGTGGGTGTGCGGGCGTTCCTGGTGGCTGTGGTGGGCGTGGCGCTGCCCTTCCTGCTAGGGACCTGGATCGTGGGCCCCGTGCTGCTACCTGGCCTTTCCTTCAACACCTACCTCTTTCTCGGGGCCACTCTCACTGCCACTTCCGTGGGTATCACCGGACGGGTATTCAAAGACATGGGTACGCTACAGACGGCCGAATCCCAGATCGTGCTGGGAGCGGCGGTCATCGACGACGTGCTCGGGCTGGTGATCCTGGCGGTGGTTTCCGCCATTGTGTCGGCGGGCACCGTGGACGCCCTTGGCGTTGCCTGGATCATCACCAAGGCGGTCCTGTTTCTCGTGGCGGCGCTCGTGCTTGGACAGACACTGGCCCCGCGCATCAGCCACTTTTTCAGCCGCATCCATACGGGCGTTGGCATGAAGTTCATGCTCGTCATCGGCACCTGCCTTGTGTTCGCCTTTCTGGCCCAGCAAATCGGCCTAGCACCCATCGTGGGGGCGTTCGCGGCGGGGTTGATCCTGGACGAGGTGCAGTTCCGGGACTTCGAATCCCCCGAATTCATTGCTGACGTGTCGCGCGCCATCCAGGACATGGAACCCCCCGTGCGTGAGCGGCTGGAGAAGGTGATCGCCCACCACCAGCAGCGCGGCCTGGAGGAACTTCTTAACCCACTGGGGCATTTCCTGGTGCCGTTCTTTTTCGTGATCACGGGAATGGGCGTGCGCCTGGACACCCTCTTCAATCTGCACGCGCTCCTGATCGCCCTGGGCATTACCGCGGCAGCGGTCGCCGGTAAAGTGGCGGCGGGTGCGGTGGCGGG
>NZ_DAIRTR010000198.1:0-3771 GCF_036803785.1 Pelomicrobium sp.
GCCCTGCAGGTGATCGCGGAAGCCCAGAAGCAGGGCGGTGTAGCCGCCTTCATCGACGCAGAGCACGCCCTCGATCCGGTCTACGCCGGTAAGTTGGGCGTAGACGTGGGCAATCTCCTCATTTCCCAGCCGGACTCGGGCGAGCAGGCCCTGGAGATAGCCGACATGCTGGTGCGCTCGGGCAGCGTGGACGTGGTGGTGGTGGACTCGGTGGCGGCCCTCACGCCCCGGGCGGAGCTGGAGGGAGAGATGGGCGAGCCCCAGATGGGCTTGCAGGCCCGGCTCATGTCCCAGGCGCTGCGCAAGCTCACTGCCAACATCAAGCGCTCCAACACACTGGTGGTATTCATCAACCAGATTCGGATGAAGATCGGGGTCATGTTTGGCAATCCGGAGACCACCACCGGTGGCAACGCCCTCAAGTTTTACGCCTCGGTGCGCATCGACATCCGGCGCACTGGCTCCATCAAGCGGGGCGATGAGGTGATCGGCAACGAGACCCGGGCCAAGGTGGTCAAAAACAAGGTGGCGCCACCCTTCCGTCAGGCGGACTTCGACATCCTCTACGGCGAGGGCATCTCCCGGGAAGGGGAGATCGTGGATTTGGGCGTGAACTACCGGGTGCTGGAGAAGTCCGGCGCCTGGTATGCCTACAACGGAGAAAAAATTGGCCAGGGCAAGGACAATTGCCGTGAATACCTGAAGGAGCATCCCGAGATGGCCCGCGAGATCGAGCGCAAGATCCGGGAAGCGGCCGGGGTGAAGGCGCCCGAGACGGAGGCGGCCACGGCCTGAAGCGGGTGGCCCGCAGGGATGAGCGGCCGTGGCGGCTACGCTGCGGGAGCGGGCCTTGAGGCTTCTCGCCCGCCGGGAGCATACCCGGGCGGAGCTCAAGCGCAAGCTCGCCCCCCACGCCAGCGAGGAGGATGACCTGGAGACATTGCTCGATAGCCTGGAGGGGGAGGGCTGGCTCTCGGAGGCGCGCTACGTGGAGCAGCTCCTTGCTTCCCGCGGCGGCCGCTATGGGAGCCTGCGCATCGCCCGGGAGCTCGAGGAAAAGGGGGTGGCGGGCCCGCTGGCCGAGGCGGCCTTGCGCGAGGCGCGGCGGCTGGACGAGGCAGGCTGCCGGGCGGTGTGGGCGAAGAAATTCGGGCGCCTGCCCCGCACGCGAGCAGAGCAGGCCCAGCAGGTGCGCTTCCTGCAGTCGAGGGGCTTTAGCCTTGAGGTGATCGGCAGGATTTTGAAAGGCACGGCCGGGGACGAGTAAACGTCACGTAAACCCAGTACGGTAATGAAGAGCAGCGAAATCCGAAGCACGTTCTTGCAGTACTTCGAATCGAAGGGACACACCATCGTACCCTCGAGCTCTCTCGTGCCAGCAAGCGACCCCACGCTGCTCTTTACCAACTCGGGCATGGTCCAGTTCAAAGACGTGTTCCTGGGCAAGGAAAAGCGCCCTTACGTGCGCGCTGCCACCGCTCAGCGTTGCGTGCGCGCCGGCGGCAAGCACAACGACCTGGAGAACGTGGGCTACACCGCGCGGCACCACACTTTTTTCGAGATGCTGGGCAACTTCAGCTTCGGGGATTACTTCAAGCGGGAAGCGATCCACTACGCCTGGGATCTGCTCATTAATCATTTCAAGATTCCGCCAGAGCGCACCTGGATTACCGTGTACCAGGACGACGACGAGGCCTATGACATATGGGTGAAGGAGATCGGCGTCCCCGCCGGGCGGGTCACCCGTATCGGCGACAAGCCAGGAGGACAGAAGTACCAGAGCGACAACTTCTGGGCCATGGGCGATACGGGCCCATGCGGGCCGTGCTCGGAAATCTTCTACGACCACGGGCCGGAAGTGCCCGGTGGCCCGCCAGGGAGCCCAGAGGCCGACGGCGATCGCTACATCGAGATCTGGAACCTGGTGTTCATGCAGTTCAACCGGGATGAGCACGGCGTGCTGCACCCGTTGCCCAAGCCCAGCGTGGACACAGGCATGGGGCTCGAGCGCATGGCGGCGGTGCTCCAGGGCGTGCATTCCAACTACGAGATCGACCTGTTCCGGGACTTGATCCGGGCGGCGGCTCGGGAGACCGGTACCTCGGATCTCGCGAGCAATTCCCTCAAAGTCATCGCCGACCACATCCGCGCCTGCGCCTTCCTGATCGTGGACGGGGTGATCCCGGGCAACGAAGGCCGCGGCTACGTGCTGCGCCGGATCATCCGGCGGGCCATCCGCCACGGCTACAAGCTGGGACAGAAGCGGCCTTTCTTCCACCGCCTGGTGGACGATCTGGCGCGGGTGATGGGGGAGGCCTACCCGGAGCTGCCGGCGGCCAAAGACCGAGTCGCGGCCATCCTCAAGCAGGAGGAGGAACGTTTTGCCGAAACGCTGGAGAACGGCATGCGGGTGCTGGAGCAGGCGCTCGCCCGCAGCGAGGACAAGATGCTGGATGGGGAGACCGTGTTCCAGCTCTACGACACCTATGGCTTCCCCGTGGATCTTACCGCGGACATCGCCCGGGAGCGCAATGTGCGGGTGGATTACGCCGGGTTCGAGGCGGCCATGCAGCGCCAGCGGGAGCGGGCCCGGGCCGCATCCCGGTTCCATATGGGGACGAACGTAGATTACGCCGGCCGGCCCACCGAGTTCCACGGCTACGATACCTTGAAGCTGGAAGCGACGGTGGTGGCCCTGTACAAGGAGGGTACCCAGACCGAGGAGATCCAGTCGGGGGATTCCGCCGTGGTGGTGCTGGACCGCACTCCCTTCTACGCGGAGTCCGGCGGCCAGGTGGGGGACCGAGGGGAGCTGGCGGGGATGAACGGCACCTTCGCCGTGGAGGACACTCAGAAGATCCAGGCGGAGGTCTTCGGCCACAAAGGGGTGATGAAGACCGGCCGGCTCCGGGTGGGTGACAAGGTGACCGCCACGGTGGATGCCTGGGCGCGCCACCACGCCATGTGGAACCATTCGGCCACCCACCTGCTGCATGCGGCCCTGCGCCGGGTGCTGGGGCCCCACGTGCAGCAGAAGGGCTCTTTGGTGGACCCCTACAAGACTCGGTTCGATTTTTCCCATCCCGCACCCCTCACTCCGGAGCAGCTTCGCCAGGTAGAGCAGCTAGTGAACGAGCAGATCCGGCGCAACGTCGAGGTGTCGGCGCGAATCATGAGGTTCGACGAGGCCATGAAAGCCGGGGCGCTGGCCTTTTTCGGCGACAAGTACGGCGACGAAGTGCGGGTGATCGGCATGGGAGACTTTTCCACCGAGCTGTGCGGCGGCACCCATGTGAAGCGTACCGGCGACATCGGGCTGTTCAAGATCGTTTCCGAGACGGGCGTCGCGGCCGGCATTCGTCGCATCGAGGCGGTGACCGCTGACGCGGCCCTTGAGTACGTGCAGAAGCAGCAAGCGCAGATGGAAGCCATCGCCGGGCTGCTGAGGACTTCGCCCCAGGAGGTGCCACAGAAGATCGCCCAGATCGTGGAGAACGTGAAGCAGTTGGAGAAGGAGTTGAACCGCTTCAAGGCGAGGCTCGCTGCCTCCCAGAGCGACGATCTGGCGGCTCAAGCCATGGACGTGAAGGGTGTCAAGGTGGTGGCGGCCACCATCGACGGCGCCGGGGCACCGGCGTTGCGGGAGGCGGTGGACCGACTCAAGGAAAAGCTAAAGAGCGCCATCGTGGTGCTGGGCTCGGTGGAAGGTGAAAAGGTGACCCTGATCGCCGGCGTCACCCCGGATCTCACTGGCAAGGTGAAGGCCGGAGA
>NZ_DAIRTR010000199.1:0-3760 GCF_036803785.1 Pelomicrobium sp.
GAAGCCCAGTACGCCTGGGCCTGGGGCCAGAACATCTGGACCGACATGCTCGCCTGAGGGCGAGGTTGCTTCACGCCTCTCGACGCCCGCCGCAAGGCGGGCGTTTCCTTTTGTGGGGACTCTTCGCGCAGTGGCAGTCGAGGAGCAGGGTGTGGCGGCTTCTTGGCTGCGGTCTCGGCCGGGTGTGGGCGGTTTAACCGCCGAGAGCCCGAGAAGGCAGCGCAGGGCCTGAAGAATCGAGCTCAGCCCATGGCCGAGGGCGGAATAATCGTGGGGGTGGCTCAGTCCCGGGATTGACGGATCAGAACGGCTTTTCGTTGCGGATGATCCCCACGCCGATGCCCTCGATGGCGAAGAAATGGGAGCGGGGATCGACCGGAATGGGAGAAAACTCCGGATTTTCGGGCATCAGGAGGACTTCTCGGCCGCGGCGCTTCAAGCGTTTTACTGTCACCTCGTCGTGGAGACGGGCCACCACGATCTGGCCGGAACGGGCCTCGTGGCTGCGGTGCACCGCCAGAAGATCCCCGTCCAGGATGCCGGCATCCCGCATACTCATGCCCCGCACCCGCAGCAAGTAATGGGCCCTGGGCTTGAAGAGTTGGCCGTCGATGCGGTAGCGAGCCTCGATGTTCTGCTCCGCGAGGATCGGTGAGCCGGCGGCCACGCGGCCCACCACCGGCAGGCCCACGGGCACCTTGAGTCGAATGCCCCGGGAAGCGCCCGGCAGCAGCTCAATGACCCCCTTGCGCGCAAGGGTTCGTAGATGCGCTTCGGCGGCATTGGGCGACTTGAAACCGAGGGCTTGGGCCATCTCAGCTCGGGTGGGAGGAAGCCCGCTGGTTTCCATGAATTCCCGGATCCATTTCAAGATCTCGGCTTGCCTTGCCGTCAGCTCGTGCATATGCCTGCAATGTATAAATATCCAGCTGAGATCATATCTGAAACCAGCGGGCCCGCAAGCGCGTTTCGTTGTTGCCCGTGAAGCGAGTCTCCGGGGCGCGTTTCCGACCCACGGCCGAGCTTGCCTGTCAAGGGGCTGTAGGGAAATTGTCCACCGTTTAGCAGCGTGAGGAGAGCTGCGTGGGGGGCGGTCTCGAGGGGACGGCGGGAAAAATATAACCTATTGATTTTTTTGCTTAATTATGGGTGCTCAAATCATGTTCAAAACGGCAAAAATCGAGCCGGCGCAAGGGCATCCGAACCGTAAAAAACGTTTCTTCCACAATGTTATCCACAGAATCTGTGGAGAACTCGTTTTCCTTTTTTGATGGATAGGTTACGGTAAAGTGACCACTGACAAGGAGGGCTAGGCATGTCCCTAGAGGAGAAGCTCAAAACGTGGTATCAGCGGCCGGAAATCCGTGGCCGTAACTGGGAGCCGCGCCTCTTCTGGGTGCCGGCGGAGGACGGTAATCCCTTCGGCCGCCTCAAGGTGGACCCATGGGAGCTGGAAGTGCTGTTCGCCACCCTCTTGGGCGAGCGCGCCGAGCACTACGAAGCGCTCAACGCCCGGGTGCGGGAGGGAGATACTCATCGGGCGATGGGGCGGGCGGACTTCATCGCCACCTGTGCGAAGCGCGGCGAGCTGCCTTTGCTGACCCGTATTGAGGACGCAGCGGCTTCCGCCCGGTAAGGCGAACCGAACGAGACGGACTTCAGTCCTCCGCCGCCGGCGCCTTGTGCTGGGCGACGAGCTGCTGCTGTACATTGGGGGGCACCGGCTCGTAGTGGCTGAACTCGACGCTGTAGGAGCCGGCGCCCCCGGTCAAGGACTTGAGCCGGGATTGGTAGTTGTTGAGCTCGGACAGGGGCACGAGTCCGGTGACCGTGACCATGCCCCCACGCCCAGACTGAGTGCCGGTGACCTGGCCGCGTTTGGAAGAGATGTCGCCAGCGACATCGCCCATGTTGGCCTCCGGGACCGTGATTTCGATGCGGACGATGGGCTCCAGCACGATGGGGCGCGCCTTCATGACCGCATCCAGGAACGCCTTCTTGCCGGCGGTGATGAAGGCCACTTCCTTGCCGTCCACCGGGTGGCTCTTGCCATCGTAGACCACGACCCGCACGTCTTGCATCGGATAGCCGGCGATGGCGCCGGTTTCCATGACTTGCTGTACACCCTTTTCCACCGCGGGGATGAATTGAGACGGGATCGCGCCCCCTTTCACCTCGTCCACGAACTGGAAACCCGTCCCCCGGGGCAGGGGCTCGATGCGCAGGAAGACTTCGCCGAACTGTCCCGCGCCGCCGGTCTGCTTCTTGTGCCGATGGTGGCCCTCCGCCGGCGCGGTGATGGTCTCCCGGTACTCGATGCGCGGTGGGCGGGTCTTGACCTCCAGCTTGTATTGCGTCGTCATGCGTTCGAGCAAGGTGCGCAGATGCAGCTCGCCCAGGCCCCACACCACCGTTTCGTTGGTGCTCATCAGTCGCTCTACCCTGAGGCACGGGTCTTCGGAGGCGAGTTTGGTGAGCACTTCCCACAGCCGCTGCTCGTCGCCGCGCTTCACTGGGTCGATAGCCAGCCCATAGATGGGATTGGGAAACTCTAGGGGCTGCAGATGGATGCGGTCCTCGTCATGGTGGTCGTGCAGCACGGCGTCGAACCCGATTTCTTCCACTTTGGCCACCGCGCCGATGTCGCCGGGGATGCAGCGCTCCACCTCGATGTGCTCCTTGCCCCGGAGCATGAAGAGGTGGCCTACTTTGAAAGGTTTTCTCGCGTCACCGATGAAGAGCTGGGAGTCCTTGGTGATGGTGCCCTGGTGTACCTTGAACACGCCCAGCTTGCCCACGAACGGATCCACGCTCACCTTGAACACGTGGGCGACGACGTGCTTGTCTGGATCGGGCACGGCGCGAAATTCTTCTGCCTGCGGCCCCTCGCCTTTGATGAAGGGTCGGGGGTTACCTTCCGTGGGATTGGGCAGGAGCTTGATGAAGATGTCCAGCAGCTCCGGCACACCCACGCCGGTGCGGGCGGAAGCAAAGCAGATGGGGACCAGGTGCCCCTCGCGCAGCGCCTTTTCGAAGGGCGCATGGAGCTGCCCGGGATCGATGTCTCCTTGCTCCAGATAGAGAGCCATGAGTTCCTCGTCCACCTCCACCACCTGGTCGATGAGGGCTCGGTGCGCTTGTTCGACGGAGGAGAAATCCGACTCACCGGCGGGGTTGAAGAAGCAATCCACCACTTTCATGCCGCCGGCGGCGGGCAGATTGATGGGTAGGCACTCCTTGCCAAAGGTCTCCTGCAAAGCGTTCAAGAGCGCCGGCAGGTCGGTGTTTTCGGCGTCGATCTTGTTGACCACAATCATGCGGCAAAGCCTGCGCCGGGCGGCCCAATTCATCATCCGGGTGGTGGTGAGCTCGATGCCCGTCTGGGCGTTGACCACCACGATCACCGTCTCCGCGGCAGGCAGGCAGCTGATGGCTTGGCCAAGGAAATCGGGGTAGCCGGGGGTATCGACGAGGTGGATGCGGGTACCCTGGTGCTCGAAGTGGGCCACGGCCGAATACAGCGAGTGCTGGTGCTGCTTTTCCAGGGGATCGAAGTCGCACACCGTGGTCCCCCGCTCGATGGAACCCATGGCGGGAATCGCCCCGGCCCGGTAAAGCAGGGCTTCCGCCAGAGTGGTTTTCCCGGCGCCGGCGTGTCCCACGAGGGCTACGGCACGGATCGCTTCTGTGGTGATCAAAGCCATGGGCTTCCTCCAAGCTCGCGTTGTGGCCGCAGGGGGATTCTTCGTCCGAGTATAGG
>NZ_DAIRTR010000200.1:0-3642 GCF_036803785.1 Pelomicrobium sp.
CCCGGCGCCCCGGTTCGCCCCCGCTGGCAAGGGTCCGCGGAACGCCGGCCCAGCCGGCGGGAAGCATTGGAGCGCATCGCGGCCCGGGTGCCCGAGGGCGCCGGCGTCCTGATCGCCACCACCGGCCACACCGGGCGGGAACTCTACGCCCTGGGCGATCGCGCCCACCAGCTCTATCTGGTGGGCTCCATGGGATGCGCCTCGTCCCTCGCCCTGGGGCTCGCCCTAGCGCGCCCGGCACTGCGCGTCGTCGTGCTCGACGGGGACGGGGCGGCCCTCATGCGCATGGGCAACCTGGCCACCCTCGGCGCCTACCGCCCGCCCAACCTGGTCCACGTGCTGCTCGACAACGAGGCCCACGGTTCCACAGGGGGCCAGGCGACGGTGTCGGCCGGCGTCTCCTTCGCAGGCATCGCCGCCGCCTGTGGCTATCCCAGGGTGTGGGAAGGGGACGAGCTGTCCTTGCTGGACGAAGCGCTCGCTTCGACCCAAACCGCGGGCCCTATTTTCGTCCATCTCAAGATCGCGGCCGACGAACCGGCCGGGCTGCCGCGCCCTTCCCTCTCTCCGGTCGAAGTGCGGCGACGCTTCATGGCCCACTTGGGCAGCCTAGGCCCATCCACCTTCCACGGCTTGGGGCCGACATGATCCTGCTCAACCCTGGTCCGGTAAACCTGAGCGCGCGGGTGCGCGCGGCCCTGACCTCCCCCGATCTGTGCCATCGGGAGAAAGAGTTTGGCGATCTGCAGGAAACGGTGCGGCGGCGGCTGCTGGCGGTCTACGGGCTCGATGCGCGGCAATGGGCGCCGGTGCTCCTTTCTGGGTCCGGCACGGCGGCGGTGGAAGCGATGCTCGCAAGCCTGGTCCCACCCGATGGCGCCCTCCTGGTGATCGACAACGGCGTCTACGGCGCCCGCCTAGCGGAGATCGCCCGCTGCCACGACATCCGGCACGTCGTGCTGCGCCAGCCCTGGGGCACGCCGGTCGACCCAGAAACCCTCGCCCGCCAGCTCGATGAGGCGCCCCAGACGAGCCATGTGGCGGTGGTTCACCACGAAACGACCACTGGGCGGTTGAACGACCTCGCCGCCATCGCCCGCGTGTGCGGGGAACGGCGGCTCGGGCTGCTGGTGGACGCGGTGAGCAGCTTCGGCGCCGAGGCGCTGGAATTCTCTACCTGGGGCGTGAGCGCTTGCGCCGGCAGCGCCAACAAGTGCCTCCATGGCGCGCCGGGGTTGAGCTTCGTGCTGGTCAGGCGGGACGCTCTGCCGCCGGAAGGGACCGGCCGCGGCCTCTATTTGAGCCTTGCGCGCCACGTGCAGGCACAGGACGGGGGGACCACCGCCTTCACCCCTGCCGTGCCCCTGTTCTATGCCCTGCGGGAAGCCCTGGGCGAGCTGCTAGAGGAAGGCGGCTGGCCGGCACGCCACGCCCGCTACGCGCGGCTGGCCGCCATCGTGGAGGACGGGTTGGGCCGACTCCAGGTGGAGCCGCTGCTGCGCTCCGGCCCCCGCTCGGTGGCGCTGCGCGCCTACCGCTTGCCCCGAGGCATGGACTACCCAACCCTGCACGAGGGGCTCAAGCGGCGCGGATTTGTCATCTACGCTGGTCAGGGGGCGCTGTCCCGGTCCATCTTCCGGGTGTCCACCATGGGCGCCATCGCGAGCGCCGACCTGGAGCGCTTCGTCGCCGCGGTGGGCGAGCTCCTGGAAGGCGTGCGCTCGAGCGGAGCCTGCAGGTGAACTCCGGGCAGGCCGGCCCTGGAGGAGGCCCTACCATGAGGGTCGGCGGGCTGGGCCGGGGGTTACGCCTGTTTTTGCTGGGCGGCTTGGCCCTGTTCCTCTACTTGGTGATCGAGCAGGGTGTCGCAGAGCTGGCGCAGGCCTTGAAGGCCGCGGGATGGGGGCTCGCCCTAGTGGCGGCGTTGCATCTGGCACCCATGACCGCCGACACCCTGGGCTGGCAGCGCCTGGTGCCCGCAGGGGCACGCCTACCCTTCGCCACCATGCTGTGGGCTCGCTGGATCGGCGAATCGATCAACGCCCTATTGCCGGTGGCCCAAGTCGGGGGCGATCTGGTCAAGGCGCGCCTGCTCGGCCAGCGGGGCATGCCGGGAGACATCGCCGGCGCCAGCGTGATGGTGGAGTTGACCCTGGCGGTGTTCACCCAGATCCTCTTCACCCTCCTCGGTGTGACCCTCCTGGTGCTTCACCTCGGCGGGGGGCGTATCGCCCATACCTTGCTCGCCGGCACGGCGGTACTCAGTGTGCTGCTGCTGGCGTTTGCCTGGGCCCAGCGCCGTGGCCTCTTCTCGGCCTTGGTGGCAGCCCTCGGGCGTTGCACCGGTCGCCGCGATTGGCGAGCTTTGACCGACAGCGCCGCTGCCCTGGACCGGGCTATCTCCCGCACCTACGCCGATCGCCGGGCCCTCCTCGGCTGCAGCGGCTGGCTGCTGGCAGGATGGCTCCTGGGCGCCGCAGAGGTGTGGCTTGTCATGGGGCTGCTCGGCCACCCGGTGGGCTGGGCCGAGGCCCTGCTCCTGGAAAGCCTGGGCCAGGCGGTGCGCGCCGCCGCTTTCCTGGTGCCCGGAGCCCTGGGCGTACAGGAGGGAACCTACCTGCTGCTCGGCACGCTCCTGGGGCTCGAGCCGCCCCTCGCGCTGGCACTGTCCTTGGCAAAACGCGCCCGAGAACTGATCTTGGGTCTGCCGGGCCTGGCGGCCTGGCAGATGGCGGAAAGCCGCGCAGGAGGGCGGAAAGGCGGGTGATGGCCTGCGCGGGCGGAAGCACGCCTGGACGGGAAAGAAGCCCCGCCCAGGGGGCAACCTGGACCGGGCGGGAAAAGGGATCTTGGGGAACAACGCACCCTTCGAGGAGGCAACGACATGGAGAAGGCCCTGAGTGGAGCCCTGTCCCAGCGGCGGACGGGCTGGAAGGTGTTCGTGCCTTTCGCGGTGGCGGCCCTCTGCGCTGCCTCCCCCACCGCCGGGGGCGACGAAAGCCCCGCAGCAGTGGTGGAAGGCTTCCAGGCGGTGCTCGTGGCGGTGATGAAAGAGGCCGACACGCTGGGCTATGCCGGACGGTACGAGCGCCTGGCGCCCGCGGTGGAGGAAAGCCACGACCTGCAAAGCATCACGGCCTTCGCCGCAGGAAGGCACTGGCAGCGGTTGAGCGATGCCCAAAAATCCCTGCTCGTGGCTGCCTTCAGCGAGTGGAGCATCTCCACCTACGCACACCAGTTCGATGCCTACTCCGGGGAGCGATTCAGGACGCTGTCCGTCGAGCAAACTCCCCGGGGCGAGGCGCTGGTGCGCAGCGAGCTCGTTAAGCGAGGAGGCGAGACCCTCCGCTTCGACTATCTGCTGCGCCGCCGGGAAGGGCGCTGGCGCATCGTCAACATCGTCGTGGATGGGGTCAGCGATCTCGCCATCCGGCGATCGGAGTTCGCGCGCATCCTCAGCCACGAGGGTTTCGACGTCTTGATCAAGAAGCTGAAGGATAAGAGTGCGGCTCGGTCGAAGTCTGCGGGCTCTTGATGGCGTGCAGCGGCTCCTGGGGACTGCGGGCGAGCGCTACCGCAGCGGCCTGGTATGGCTGGTCAGCGCATCGGGCCGAGCCGGCCTCCGGGTACTGAGCGCGGCGG
>NZ_DAIRTR010000201.1:0-3548 GCF_036803785.1 Pelomicrobium sp.
GCCCACGCCTGCCTGTGGCTTTGCGATGGGGGTGGAGCGACTGCTGGCGCTCCTGGCGGAGAAGGGGGAGCCGGTCCTGGTGCCGCTGGACGTGTATCTGGTCCACCAAGGGGAGCGGGCGAGCGCCCTGGCGCCCCGGTTGGCCGAGCGCTTACGCGATGCCGGTCTGCGCGTGGTGCTCCACTGTGGGGGCGGTGGTTTCAAGTCCCAGATGAAAAAGGCCGACGCGAGCGGTGCCCAGGTGGCGGTGATTCTCGGCGAGGATGAGGTCCAAGCGGAGGAGGTGAGCGTGAAACCGCTGCGCATCGCCCAGCCCCAAGTGCGGGTGCCGGTCGCCGAGGTGGCCCAATGGCTGCGGGAAGGGGCCTGGAAGTTACCCAGTGCGGCCCTCAATCAAGTGTGACCGAAACGAAGAAAGGCGACGATGGGCGTTTACGATTTCGAGGAACAGGAGCAACTGGCCCGGCTGGCAGCTTGGTGGAAGGACAATGGCCGGCTGGTGATCTTGGCGGTAGGGGTGTTTCTTGCCACCGTGGGGGGGATCTACGGCTGGCGTCATTACCAGAGCCAGCAGTCCTTGGCCGCCGCCCAGGCTTACGCCGCCCTGGAGCCCGCGATCCTTGCCAACGATGCCGAAAAGCTCCGGACGGGTGCAGCCGAGTTGCGCAGCCGCTATCCCCGTTCTTCCTATGCGGCGCGGGCGGCTTTGGCGGCGGCGAAGGCAAGTTACGAGCGCGGCGACCGGGAGTCTGCCCAGCGAGAGCTCACCTGGGTCGTGGAGCAAGCGAGGGAAGAGGCGCTACAGGCCACGGCACGCCTGCGCCTCGCCCGCATCCTCCTGGAAGAGGGGAAGTTCGACCAAGCCCTGGCCCTTCTTCCCGCCGAGGACACGACTCCCTATGCCCGGCTCTACGACGATTTGCGCGGCGACGTGTTGGTCGCCCAGGGCAGAGGGGAAGAGGCGCGCAAAGCATACCAGCGCGCCTTGGAAAAGACCGCGCCAGGCGAGCCGCTGCGCAGCCTGATCGAGCTCAAATTAGACGCCCTGGAGGGGGCATGAAACTGTCGCGTGTGGCCGGGTTCCTGGTGGCGTTTCTTCTGACCGGTTGCGCCACAGGATGGGGCTGGTTCGGACGCTCGGAGCCAGCCCTCAAACCGAGCCCCTTGACCCCGATTCAGGAAAGCGTGCGGCTGGAGGTGGTCTGGCGTGCCCCCGTGGGCCGCTCCCCTCAGCTGGCCCTGGCTCCGTCCGTCGCGGGGAGCGCCGTCTATGCTGCCTCTGCCGACGGGACGCTCACCCGCATCTCCGCCGATCGCGGGCAAACCGTGTGGCGAGTGGACACTGGCAAGAAGCTCACCGGAGGGGTAGAGGCTGGAGCGAACCTGGTGTTGGCGGGAACCCTGGATGGGGAAGTGCTGGCCTACGGAGAAGACGGAAAACTCCGCTGGACCGCACCCATCGGCACCGCAATCCTGAGCCCGCCGCGGCTGAGCGAGGGAATCGTAGTGGTGCGGGGTGCCGACGGGCGCGTGTTTGCGCTGGAAGCGGATTCGGGCAAGCGCCGCTGGGTCTATCAGCGCACCCTTCCTGCCTTGAGCGTGCGAAGCTTCGCCGGCGTGGCGGTGGAGCGGGGCGCCGTGTTTGCCGGCTTCCCCGGAGGGAAGCTCGTCGCCCTGCGCCTCACCGATGGCGTGGTGGGCTGGGAAGCCACCGTGGCCCAGCCCCGGGGGGCCACCGAGCTGGAGCGCATTGCCGACGTGGCCAGCACTCCGGAGGTGGCGGCCGCCGAAGTGTGCGCTGCCGCGTTCCAGGGGCGCACAGCCTGCTTCGACGTGCGCAACGGCAACCTGCTGTGGGCCCGGGACATCTCCAGCTACGCCGGCCTGGACGTGGACGGCCGGGGGCTTTACGTCACCACCGAGCGCAGCGAAGTCATGGGCCTGGAGCTTGGCCGGGGCGCCACCTTGTGGCGCCAGGAGAAACTCACCGGCCGTCGGCTCACCCGGCCCACCAGCCTAGGTTCCTACGTGGCGGTGGGGGACTTCGAAGGCTACGTGCATCTGCTCAACGCGGATGACGGTGGCTTTGCCGCCCGCGTCGCGACCGACGGGAGCCCCATCGCCACCCCGCCTCTACGGGTGGAGGGCGGTCTGCTGGTGCAGACCACCGGCGGCACGCTGATGCTGCTGCGCATCCAATAGCGGCGCTCCCGGCGGCGGCAAAGAGAGGCCCATGAAACCCACGCTGGTCCTGGTCGGGCGCCCCAACGTGGGCAAGTCCACCCTGTTCAATCGCCTGACCCGGTCACGGGAGGCCTTGGTGGCAGACCTCCCGGGGCTTACTCGGGACCGGCATTACGGTCACGGCCGCGTCGGAGCGAAGCCTTTTCTGGTGGTGGACACGGGTGGGCTGGAGCCCGACGCCCAGGAAGGCATCCTGGCGGAAATGGCCCGGCAGGCGCGCCTCGCGGTGGACGAGGCGGACGTGGTGGTCTTCCTGGTGGACGCCCGCGAGGGATTGACGCTCCAGGATCGGTCCATCGCGGAAGAGCTGCGGCGGCGGGGCCGCAAGACCCTGGTCGCCGTCAACAAAGCAGAAGGGCTTCCCTTCGAGATTGCCCGGGCGGAATTCTTTGAATTGGGCTTGGGCGAGCCTATTCCCATTTCGGCGGCCCATGGCGACGGAGTGGCGGAGCTGGTAGAGCGGGCCCTGGCCGATTTCCCCATCGAAGCCCCGCAGGCGCCCGCCCCGGAGCATCCGCGCATCGCAGTGGTGGGGCGCCCGAACGTGGGCAAATCGACCCTGGTGAACTGTCTCCTGGGCGAAGAGCGCCTGGTGGTCTACGACCAGCCGGGCACCACTCGGGACGCTATCGCTGTGGAGTTCCAGCGGGACGGGCACGCCTACACCCTGATCGATACTGCGGGCCTGCGGCGCCGGGGCCGGATCGAGGAGCCTGTAGAGAAGTTTTCCGTGGTGAAGACCCTTCAGGCCATCGAGGCCGCCCATGTGGTGATCCTTGTGCTGGATGCCCGCAGCGAAGTGGCCGAGCAAGATGCTCATATCGCCGGATTCGTCCTGGAGGCGGGCCGCGCCCTGGTGGTGGCGGTCAACAAATGGGACGGACTCCCGGCCGAACGGCGAGAGGAGATCAAGAAGGAAGTCGAGCGCAAACTGGCGTTCTTGAGCTTCGCCCGCTTCCACTACCTCTCGGCCCGGGAGGGCACGGGGGTAGGCGCCCTTATGCGCTCGGTGGACGAGGCCTACCGCTCCGCCATGGTCAAGCTTCCTACTCCCAGGCTCACCCGGCTGCTGCAGGCGCTCACGGCAAAACAGCCGCCGCCCCGGGCGGGGATCGTGCGGCCAAAACTGCGCTACGCCCATCAGGGAGGCAGCAATCCGCCCCTCATTGTGATCCACGGCAACGCCCTGGAGCGATTGCCGGAGAGCTATCGACGCTACCTGGAAAACGGCTTCCGGCAGGAGTTCCGGCTCGAAGGCACCCCCCTGAGGGTCGTGTTCCGAACCGGTTCCAACCCCTATGCCC
>NZ_DAIRTR010000202.1:0-3544 GCF_036803785.1 Pelomicrobium sp.
CTTGTGGGATTCCCGCGGCCCGTATACGTTGAAGTAGCGCAGGCCCACGATCTGCCCGGTCGCCTCCGGCAGACGACGACGCACCACCTGGTCGAACAGGAACTTGGAGTAGCCGTAGATGTTGAGCGGTGCCTCGAACTCCCGCGCTTCCTTGAACACAGTGCCCGCGCCGTACACCGCCGCTGAGGAGGCATAAATCAGGGGTACGCTCTCGTTCTGGCAGAACTCCAAAAGCGCCAAGGAATAGCGGTAGTTGTTCGCCATCATGTAGCGGCCGTCCGTCTCCATGGTGTCGGAGCAGGCCCCCTGGTGCAGCACCGCCGCCACGGTGCCCTCGAACTCACCCTGGCGAAGCCGCTCCAGAAACTCTTCCTTGTCCAGATAATCGGCGATCTCGCAGTCCGCCAGGTTGTGAAACTTGTCCGCCCGATGAAGGTTGTCCACGGCGAGGATGTGGGTTTCGCCCCGCTTGTTGAGCGCCTTGACCAGGTTGGAGCCGATAAAACCGGCTGCGCCAGTGACTACGTAATACATACTTGATCTCCGCAGCTGGTTTCTGTGAAGGCTGATGCGCGCCAGCGCGTTACGCCGAAACCAGAACCGGCTGCCCCTGTGGCCACGTGAGGGAGAGAAGCCATGCCCTTCCCCGATTCTTTTTTCAGCGCTCGTCCTCGTCCGGCCCGAACAGCTCGTCGGGCCTCACTACTGCCGTGCCCAGTTTGCCCACCACGATGCCGGCCGCCCGGTTGGCAATGCGCACCGCAGTAGGCAGATCGGCACCCGCCGCTAGCATGACTCCCAGGGTGCCGATGACCGTGTCCCCGGCCCCGGACACGTCGAACACCTCTTTGGCGTCGGCCGGCTCGTGCAGCACGTCTCCCTGGCGGTAGAGGGTCATGCCTTCTTCACTCCGCGTGACGAGTAGCGCCGTGAGCTCAAGCTCTTGGCGCAGGCGTTGGGCTTTCTCGGTGAGCTCCTGCTCGCTCTTCCAGCTTCCCGCCACTGCGCGAAACTCGCTGCGATTGGGGGTGAGCAGCGTCGCTCCGCGGTAGCGAGTGTAATCGTCCCCCTTTGGATCCACCAGCACCGGCTTGCCGTTGGCCGCGGCGAGGCCGATCATCTGCTCGATGTGGGCGAGCCCCCCTTTGCCATAGTCTGAGAGTACCACCACGTCTGCCTGGGGCAGCAGACGCTTGAAATCCTCCAGCTTGGAGGCAAGCACCTCGTGGGACGGCGGGGTCTCGAAATCGATGCGCAGAAGCTGCTGGTGGCGGGCGATGGCGCGCAGTTTGATGGTGGTGGTGAGCTGAGGATCGCGGTGCAACACCGCTTGGACGGATTCCCTGGCCAGCAGCCGTTCCAAGGCCGCGCCCGCCTCGTCGTCGCCCACTACCGAAAGCAGCCATACCTGGGCCCCCAACGCGGCGGCGTTACGCGCCACGTTGGCTGCCCCTCCGGGTCGTTCCTCGACCCGCTCGATCTTGATCACGGGCACCGGGGCTTCCGGAGAAATGCGGCTTACTTCGCCAAACCAATAGCGGTCCAGCATGACGTCACCCACCACCAGGACGCGGGCCGCGCGCACGTTTCGCATCGGGGGAACGGGAAAGGCACTCACCGGGCGCATGCTCCTGTCAGCTGTGGATTTCACGATGGACGGCCTCTAGGGCCGCCCGGGGATCGGGGGCGCGGGTGATGGGCCGCCCGATGACCAGGTAATCGGCGCCGGCGGCCAGCGCTTCCCGGGGCGTCGCCACCCGCCGCTGGTCGTCTCCGACCACACCACCCGCAGGGCGCACCCCGGGCGTGACTAGGCACACCTCCGGACCCAGAGCAGTGCGCAAGCGGCCCGCCTCCAGGGGCGAGCACACCACTCCGTCCAGACCGCAGGCCTTGGCGAGGCGTGCCAGCCCGAAGGCGGCCTCTTCCAGAGGGCCCGCGATGCCCAGCTCTTCCAAGTCCGAAGGGGTGAGGCTCGTGAGCACCGTCACGGCCACCAACCGCGGGCGGCAGTCGAAGCCCTCCAGGGCGTCCCGCGCTGCGGCGAGCATGGCCCGCCCGCCCAGCGCGTGGACCGTGAGCATCCATGCGCCCAGTCGGGCGGCCGCCTGGCAGGTCCGGGCCACGGTATGGGGAATGTCGTGGAATTTGAGGTCGAGAAACACATCGAATCCGCTTCCCGCGAGCTCCTGGACCAGCCGTGGTCCTTCCGCCACGAACAGCTCCTTGCCCACCTTCACGCGACACAGCCGCGGGTCCAGCACGCGCGCAAGCTTCAAGGCCTCTTGACCGGAACCCACGTCCAGGGCCACTACGATGCGCGGACCGTCGTTCAATGGATGAGCTCCTTCTCCTCCGTGCGCAGAGGCGGATACGTCTCCCAGCCCCCGCAGGCAGGGCAGCGCCAGTAATATTGGCGAGCGCGAAAACCGCAGGCCGAACACCGGTACATGGCCAGGTTGCGGGTATGGTTCTGAACCAGGCTTTTGATTAACTCCAAGTCCGGACGGCGCGCGGGCGGAGTCTCCAGGAGCTGGGCTTCCAGCAGCCGGTCGAGCCCGAGCAGGGTGGGATGGCGGCGCAGCTCTTCCCGCACGAGCCGGTAGGCCGGCTCGTTACCCTGCAACTCCAAGGTTGCCCGAAACACCGCGTCCAGGAGGTCCACCGAAGGCTGCAACGCCAGGTAACTGCGCAGCAACTGTAACCCCTCTTCCGGCTTACCCAGTTGGCGGTAAGCCTCCATCAGTCGCTCAGCCACCAGGGCGAAGTAGGCGGGATTTTGGGTCTCGATCCTCTTCCACGCCGCGATGGCTCCCGCCGGATTGCCCTGCTGCATTTCCAGCTCTCCCAGCAGAAGATTGGCACGCACGCATTTGCGATTCACTTGGAGTGCTTCCTGCAGCCGCTCGCGCGCTTCCTTCGGGCGCGAATGGGTCATGGCGGCAGCCGCCTGCTCGCAGTAGTAATTGGCGATGTCCCTGGCGCTCGACTGGCCCGTGATGGCGTCCATGCGTCGAGAGGTAGCGATGGCTTTATCCCAATCCTTTTCGGTCTCGTAGATCTCGAGGAGCTGCTTGAGAGCCGCCTGCTCGTGCCGCGTCCCTTCGAGCTGGTGCAGCAGTTCCTCGGCCCGGTCCAAGAGCCCTGCTTTGAAGTAGTCCTGGGCCAGCTCGTAGAGGGCATCTTCGCGAAACTCACGGGGCAAGTCCTTGCGCTCCACCAGGTTCTGGTGCATGCGGATCGCCCGCTCTACCTCGCCCCGGCGGCGAAAGAGGCTCCCCAGAGCGAAGTGTAGCTCGATGGTCTCCGGGTCCACCTTCACCACCTCGATAAAGGCTTCGATCGCCTTATCCGGCTGCTCGTTGAGCAGGAAATTGAGCCCCTTAAAGTAGGATGAGGGAACGCGCCGGGATTCGGACAAGAGCTGGTTGATGTCCACCCGGGCTGCCATCCACCCCAAGGCGAAGAACAGGGGCAAGGCCAGCAACCACCAGTATTCGAACTCCATGGCGCTCGGCTAGACGCGGTGCGATCGGATCCCCAT